>JBDTEK010000251.1:0-12481 GCA_039922575.1 Ginsengibacter sp. | reverse complement strand
GTGGGCCCACCAGGACTTGAACCTGGGACCACCTGATTATGAGTCAGGTGCTCTAACCAACTGAGCTATAGGCCCGAAATCACCAAAACGGTGATTTTAAGGTTTGCAAAAATAGAAAATTTACCCAAGTCAAAAGAATTAATTTTCTTTGAGGATGCAAAAAATTGAAAATATTATTTTTGACCTCGGTAATGTAATTCTGGATGTGGATTATAATCTTACCAAGACTGCATTTGAGAAGCTCGGCATTAATAATTTCGATGAAATGTTTTCGCAGACAAGCGCTGATAATTTATTTCAAAATCTGGAAACCGGTGCTATTTCTGAGCAACAATTCTATTCTGAATTGAATCAATGCACCAATCTTCGCTTATCTGAATCTGAAATTAAAAACGCCTGGAATGCCATGCTGCTGAACTTTAGAGAAGAAAGTCTTGATTTTTTATTGAAATTGCAAAAACGCTTCAAACTTTATTTATTCAGCAATACTAATTTCATCCACATGGATGAGTTTGATAAAATATATAATTCAATAAAACGAGATTGCTCCTTTAATGATTATTTTACCACAGCTTATTATTCTTGTGATATAGGACAGCGGAAGCCGGAAATAGCCTCCTATCAATATATTATTAAACATGCGAATATTGATGCCGGAAAAACAGTATTTGTGGATGATACTCTTCAAAATGTGGAAGCAGCTACTATAGCTGGCCTAAAAGCAATTCAGTTAAAGCCGCATCAAAGAATAGAGAACCTTCAATTTTAAACGGAATACTTTATACTAAATAAAGATTACTGATCACTCATTTCACCTCCTCAAAATCAATATAATCGCCTTCCTTTTTAGACACAGGTTCTGGCTCAGTTGGCTTTTGTTGCTTTTGATATTGGTTCATATCATTCTTCATCTTTGATTGCATTTCTCCAAACTGCTTCTTTATTTTTTTTGTAGATTGATAAATTGGGATGATAAAATTAAATATCAGTTTGTACAAAAGATAAATTAAAAAAAGTTCGGCGGCAAGTCGAAAGATATTCATTTGGCAAAAATAATTATTTTAAATCAATCGTATCAGCCGCTCCTACATTTTCCAATCAAAGATTTGTTAATCCATTTGGAATGTGGAAATATCTTTTGGATCATAATTTCTATTTAACTTATATTTGCAGGCGAAAAAGATTAGTGAAGGGAACGGAAGCGTTCCCTTCTTCTATTTAAAAGAGTGTATTTAAGTAATGACAACGGCAACTCCATTAGAAAAGATCGAAGAATTTGTAACGCGTTTGATCGGCCAATCACCGGATGCTTTTTTGGTGGAGATAAAAATGGCGCCAGGAAATCAAATTACGGTTTTGATGGATGCTGATAGTGGTATTACCATCGAAAAATGCACTTCTGTAAACAAAGCTCTTTATAAATTTATTGAAGAATCAGGTTTATTTCCCGACGGAAATTTCTCATTGGAGGTTTCATCGCCGGGGGTGGATAGGCCTTTGAAATTACTTCGCCAATACAAAAAAAATATTGGAAGAAAAATTGAGGTTTTACTAAATGATGGCACTAAATTGGAAGGAAACTTAACACAGGTAAATGAAGATGGCATTATTGTAGAGGAACAAGCAGGAAAAGGGAAAAAAGCAATTATGAAAATAGCAACAATTTTATTTAATCAGATAAAGCACACAACTGTGCTGATAACTTTTTAAAAATACAGCATGGCAAGTATTAACTTAATAGAATCATTTCAGGAATTTAAAGACGCTGAAAATATTGACAGACCTACTTTAATGAAGGTAATGGAAGATGTGTTTAAAACCCTGATCCGAAAAAAATACGGAAGCGATGATAATTTTGACGTAATTGTAAATGACCAAAAGGGCGATTTAGAAATTTTTCGAAGAAGAACTATTGTAGATGACGATGATCTATACAATACACTTAGTGAAATAGAATTAAAAGATGCAATAAAAATTGAGCCTGATTATAAAGTGGGAGAAGAATTGTACGAAGAAGTGGATATTCAAAAGGAATTTGGCAGAAGAGCCATACTTGCGGGTAAACAAACGCTGGCAAGCCGCATCAATGACCTGAAGAAAAATATCCTAATAAAAAAATATGAAGGCCGTGTAGGCGATATCATAAACGGAGAAGTTTACCAGGTTTGGAAAAAAGAAATTTTGTTGCTTGATGAAGAGGGAAACGAAATGTTGCTTCCAAAATCTGAACAAATACCCTCTGATTATTTTAAAAAGGGTGAAACAATAAGAGCGGTTGTAAAAAAAGTAGAACTTAAAAATAACCAGGCGGTAATTATAGTTTCCCGAACCGATACTTCTTTCCTTGCTAAATTACTTGAAATTGAGGTTCCGGAAATTTTTGATGGCCTTATTGTGATCAAAAAAATAGTACGCGACCCTGGAGAGAGAGCTAAAGTGGCTGTAGAAAGCTTCGATGACCGCATAGATCCCGTTGGTGCTTGCGTAGGTATGAAAGGGAGCAGAATACATGGCATAGTTCGCGAATTGAAAAACGAAAATATTGATGTAATAAACTGGACAAATAATATCCAGTTGTTGATTCAGAGGTCATTAACTCCTGCAAAAATTACGAGCATGGAAGTGGATATGGAAGCTAAACATGCAAGTGTTTATTTAAAACCCGACCAGGTTTCCTTGGCAATTGGCCGCAGAGGAGTTAATATAAAATTAGCATGTGAACTTACAGGTTTGGAAATAGATGTTTTCCGGGATAACGAAGGTGAAGTGGAAGAATATGATGTGGACCTGGATGAATTTACAGATGAATTGGAAACATGGGTGATAGATGAATTTAAAAAAATTGGTTGTGATACAGCAAAAAGTGTTTTGGACTTGTCTGATGAAGAGTTAGAACGCAGAACTGATCTGGAGAAAGAAACAATAGCTGAAGTGAAAAGAATATTGAAAGAGGAATTTACGGCAGAATAAAAGTTGATCTTATCTATCAAAACTGATCAATTTTTGATATAATTTTAAACATAAAAATTACCTTCTCTTTAAAGAAGGCAAGGAGAGGTTTTAATGGCAGAAGTAAACACACCACGGTTAATGGCAGCAGCCAAGGAATTTAATATAGGTAAAGATACCTTGACAGATTTTCTTGTGTCCAAAGGCTTCGATGCAGAAGAACTGAAACCGACATCTAAAATATCGGAAGATATGTACCGGGTATTACAGGTAGAGTTTCAACCTGATAAAGTGGCAAGGGCAAAAGCCGAACAAATTGATCTCCCCAAAAATGCACCTGCCGATAATAAAAAAAGAAGAGATGAACAGGATCTTTCGTTTACTAAAAAAGAATATGTAACACATAAAGAAGTAGCTGAAAAGCAAGTAGAGGAACCTGCCCCTGTTGAGGAAATAAAGGTGCCGCCGGCAGAAGAGCCCATTCCTGTAGTAGAAGAAAAATCAGTGGCAGACCAGGTAAAAGTAGAGAAAGGAGAAGCTCCTCTAATTGAAGAAATTAAGGAAATAATAGAAAAAGAAGAGGAAGACTTGAGAGAAGTTCATCAGCCTGAGATTTCTAAAATAGACGTGCCGGAAATAGAAGGTATTAAGATAGTGGACAAAATTGACCTGAGTACAATAGACTCATCAGTAAGACCCAAAAAAGACAATAAGAAGAAAGAAGAGAAAGGTAAGATAAAAGGTGTAAAGCCAAAAGAAATAGTAAACCCCATAGTTGAGATAGAAGAGACGCCTGATATTCCTGCAGGCCCCATAGTGGAACCGGTGAAAGATGTACCGGCAATTATATCGAATATAAAAGCCGCAAAATTGCAGGGACCAAAAATAATGGGAAAAATAGAGCTCCCGGTTAATAATGACACACGGCCAAGGCCATCTGAAGAGCGAAGAAAACGCAAGCGGATCGTTGTAGATAAAAGGCCTGCCGGAAATCAACATCCTCATCCTCCCGGAAATTTTCAAAGGCCCCCTCATCCGGGTGGCCCTCATCGCCCAGCTGGCGCAGGTGGAGGCAGATTCAACAGGAACGCGCCGGTTGTTCGCCGTGAAGAAAAGGAAATTGACCAGAAAGAAATTCAAGATAAAATAAAAGAAACTCAGGCAAAACTGGCTGGCACAGGTGGTAGGGGGAAAAGCCTTAAAGCAAAATATCGCAAACAAAAAAGAGAAGAAGCTGCAGAGAGTGCAGGCGGAGAAGTTGCTGACAATAAATTATTAGTAACCGAATTTATTTCTGTAAGCGAATTTGCCAATCTAATGGATGTAAGCTTTGCAGATGTGATCAGTAAGTGTATGAGCCTTGGAATCATGGTGTCTATTAATCAAAGATTAGAAGCTGATGTGATTGAACTGGTAGCAAGCGAATTTAATTACGAAGTAGAATTTATAGATATTGATGAGCATGCTGATATGGATGAAGACGAAGAGGAAGACAACCCTGAAGATATTGTTTCAAGGCCCCCAATTGTTACCATCATGGGACATGTGGATCATGGTAAAACATCTTTGCTTGATTATATTCGCCATGCTAACGTAATAGCAGGTGAAGCCGGTGGAATTACCCAGCACATTGGTGCTTATGAGGTAACAGTTAAAAACGGCAGATCCATTACTTTTCTCGATACGCCCGGCCATGAAGCGTTTACGGCTATGCGTGCAAGGGGCGCAAAAGTTACAGATATTGCTGTAATTGTGATTGCTGCAGATGATGCAGTGATGCCTCAGACCAAAGAAGCTATTTCGCATGCGCAGGCAGCAAATGTACCAATGATATTTGCATTAAATAAAATAGATAAAGAAGGCGCAAATCCTGAAAAAATAAAGGAACAGCTTGCCGCCATGAATATACTTGTGGAAGATTGGGGTGGAAATTTTCAAAGCCAGGAAATAAGCGCCAGGAAAGGAATAAATGTAGATGAACTGCTGGATAAAGTACTGTTAGAAGCTGACCTTCTTGAATTGAAAGCCAATCCTAAAAAACCAGCCAGTGGAACCGTAATAGAAGCTTCTCTTGATAAAGGAAAAGGTTATGTTGCCACCATTTTAGTTCAAAACGGAACTTTGAAACAAGGCGATCTTTTGGTTTCAGGCCAACATTATGGCCGCGTAAAAGCAATGTTTAACGAGCGTAACCAAAGAGTGGAAAAGGCGCCTCCTGCCACTCCGGTTTTAATGCTTGGTTTAAATGGCGCTCCTCAGGCAGGTGAAACATTTAAGGTGTTTCATGATGAATCTGAAGCAAAGGAAACCGCGAACAGAAGAGCTCAAATTCTTCGTGAGCAAGGAATTCGTGCCAAAAAACACATTACGCTTGATGAAATCGGCAGAAGGCTGGCATTGGGTAATTTCAAACAATTAAATCTTCTTATACGTGCTGATGTGGATGGTTCTGTGGAAGCATTGAGTGATTCATTACAAAAATTAAGTACTGAAGAAATCGCAGTAAGTGTCATTCACCAGGGTGTAGGTCAAATAACCGAAACAGACGTAATGCTGGCAACCGCATCAGACGCAGTAATTATAGGATTTAATGTGCGCCCTGCTTTGCAGGCATCTAAACTTGCAGATCACGAAGGAGTGGAAATAAAAACCTACACCATTATTTATGATGCAATTGATGAAGTGAAGAGTGCCATGGAAGGCATGCTGGAACCAAAGATTCAGGAAAAAGTATTGGGTATAGCTGAAATAAAGGAAACCTATAAATTTGATAAAGCCACAGTAGCGGGTTGTATAGTTGTTGAAGGTAAAATTGCCAGAAATAACCGTATCCGCCTGGTAAGAGACGGTATCATTATTCACACAGGTGAGTTAGGAAGTTTGAAGCGTTTTAAAGATGATGTAAAAGAAGTAACCAATAATATGGAATGTGGTATGATCATTAAGAATTATAATGACCTGAAGCAGGCAGACATGATCGAAGCATTTGAAGAAATAGAAGTAAAAAGAACATTATAAGTTTTTTCTAACTCATTCTTTCTTTAACAAAACCTCTCTAACTTTTAACTTTCCAAAGAAGTAAACCTCCTGTTACAGGTGTATTTTTGAAAACCATTTTTTGGTTTTTTGAATTTCTAAAAAAATAATTTCTAATGAAGAAAAGTTTGTTCACTTTTTGCTTTATTGCAATAGCGATTACTTTGTTTGCCCAGCAAAAAAAAGTGGTGGCAGATAAAATTATTGCAACCATTGGAGATAAGATCATTCTTAAAAGTGACATTGATAATAGCATACATGATATGCAGCGTCAAAATATTGATATTCCGGCCAATGCTAATTGTTTATTGCTGGAGCAGGCACTTGGCCTGAAAGCATTGGTAGTACAGGCTGAAAAGGATTCAATTCCGGTTTCTGATGAAGAAGTAGATGCAGATATTGATAATAAAATCCGGTATTTCATTAATCAATATGGATCGAAAGATATAGTGGAACAGATAGCAGGAAAATCTATTTTCCAGTTAAAAGAGGATTATAAACAAACTTTTCGTGAGCAAAAACTAGCGCAGGGCGAAAGGAATAAAATTGTAGAACAAATACGAATCACACCTAAAGAAGTTCAGGAATATTATAACCTGATTCCCAAGGATAGCTTGCATTTTTATGAATCAGAATTGGAAGTAGGTGAAATAGTAATCTATCCGAAACCGAGCCGTGATCTGGAAACTTACGCCGTTGATCAATTGAAAGAATATAAAAAGGAGGTGGAAGACGGAAGCAAGAAGTTTGAAGTGCTTGCCTCATTATATACTGATGACCCTGGTAGTAAGGAAACCGGTGGAAAATATGAAGTCAACCGTAATGAAAAGCAATGGGATCCCGTCTTTTTGGCGAAAGCATTCAGTTTGAAAGATGGTCAGATATCCAATGTTTTTAAAACAAAATTTGGTTATCATATTATCCAGATGGTGAGCCGTCGCGGAGATGATGCCACTATCCGGCATATTTTAAAGGTTCCACAGGTAAGCTCCATAGAGATAAATCAGGCAAAAGATAAATTAGATTCTATAAGGAATCAGTTGGTTAAAGGAACCATTCAATTTGGAGAAGCTGTTTCTAAGTATAGTGAAGACGATAATAGCAAATTCACCGGGGGGCGCATTCCGGCCAGAGACGGAAGCTCTTTTATAACAATTGACCAATTAGATAAGGACCTGGTTTTGATGTTAAAAGACCTCAAAGTGGGTGAATATTCCAAGCCGACCGAATTTGTTGACGATAAAGGAAAGAAAGCAGTTCGTATTGTTGAAATAATTACCAGAACCGAGCCTCACCGCGAAAATCTAAAAGATGATTACGATAAAGTAGCTCAGCGTGCGTTGGAAGATAAAAAAAATGAAGCTCTTGAAAAATGGTTTTCTCAAAAAATTCCTACTTTTTATGTGAACGTAGCGCCGGAATACAAATCTTGCCCTGAGATGAAAAAATGGATAGAAGCTTCTGCTACTGTTCAAAAGTGAGGAGTTTATAGTTCATATTAGTAGCTGACAACTCATACCTGAAACCTGATAACTAATTTTATTATCTCCTTAATACCATAAAATAATAGTTATCCCATCTTATTAAAAAGGTTGGAAGATCCAAATATTCTAATCATGGAAGGTAATAGGGGGGCGACATTAATAATAAATTATCTGTTATACCAAGGTTTCGTACTGTGTAAGGAATAAATTAGTACCTTTTTTAAAGCTAAATGACTCACTGTTTTGCTGCTTGCGCATTATAAACCGATAGTTCCTGCAATAAGTTTTCTGTCTTTTGAATTGTTTTGTTGTAACCTTTGAATACCCACTTTGACACGAATTGTAAAATAATATAGCCCGCGCCGTACGAAACTAAAAAAAAGTACTTGCTGTCCGTAATATGGTTGCTTCCAAACAATTTTGTGGATAAAAGTATTACTGTTACTGCCAGTAAGTAACACAATGTAAAATTTAGTTTTTGCAATTTGCAAAATCTTATTTTTTGAATAGTAAACTCTTTCAATGTATCTGCATACGATTTGCTAATGTCAGCACTCTTATATAGCCCTTGAATACTCATCAAACTAATTAAAGGAAGTATCACAAAAAGCAAAATGGATATCAGTCCTGTAATTTGATAAGCGATAGTGCCTAACTTGCCAAAGTTAAATCCGACATAAATAGCAAAGCCAAAGCAGGCAATACTTCCAATTATTTCTGGTAATACAATTTTTTTCAGGCTTGAGTGAAATTGATTTTTGCTCATTTTGTCAAATATTTTGAGGTTTAAATTTTGATTTACTTTCACCTGATTGCTCATTTCGTCCCACGTATTTTTGAAATTGTCCAGTTCCATAGTTATAATTGTTTTGAAATTTTTTCTCTTAATTTTCCCTTTATCCGGGATAATTTTGTGCCTATGTTACTTATTGAGATGCCTATAATTTGTGCTATTTCTTCATAGCTTTTATTTTCCAAATACAAAATGACAATGCCTTTGTCAAGCAAATCCAGATTGTCAATATGCTGTTTAAGTATTTGCCATTTTTCTTCAATTTCATTATTGTCCATTGCCTTAACGTCTATAAAATGTTCGTCTAATGGAAAAGTTTTTATTTTTCTTTTATCAAGTTTAAGATAATAGATGGCTGTATTCATAGCTACCCGGTACATCCAGGTACTTAAACTTGATTTTTGACCAAAATCATCAAACGATTTCCAAAGCTGATAAATGATTTCCTGCATTAAATCGTTTCTATCTTCAATACTGTTTGTATAAACAGAAGCCACTTTAAAAATCAAACCCTGGTTATCACCAATTGCTGTTAAAAATGCATCTTTTTTGTTCACGAATAAATTTAAAACTTTGTTCTTGCTTTATTAGTGTACGATAGTTGAAAAAAATCACAAGTTTTTAGAAAAAAAATTTTTACGGGGGAACACGACGGTGTTTGCCAATTGCAGACAACTCATATCCCGAACCTCGTACCTGAAACCTAATTTTATCATCTCCCTAATACCATATCATAAAATAATAGTTTAATTTTGCACCTCATTTCTATCAATGAGCGACGAAATAAAACACGAATGTGGACTTGCTTTTATAAGACTTCGCAAGCCTTTTTCTTTCTATCATCAAAAATACGGAACAGTACTTTATGGCCTTAACAAGCTATATCTTCTTATGGAAAAGCAGCACAACCGTGGCCAGGATGGCGCCGGTATTGCTTCCGTTAAGTTAGATACTGAACCGGGGTATCCTTTTCTCCATCGCATAAGAAGTACCGCCAACCAGGCTATTGCCGATATTTTTGCGCAAGTAGGTAATCAGATCAATGAAATAGGAAAATATCATCCGGATATTGATAAATATCCCGGCCTTATGAAAGGGCACTACGATTTTTTGGGTGAACTATTGCTTGGCCATCTCCGCTATGGAACCCAGGGGAAAAATAATGTAGAATTTTGCCATCCATTTATAAAAAGAAATACGGTTCCATGTCGGAACCTGGCTTTAGCCGGAAACTTTAATCTGGTAAATAAGGATGAATTATTTGATCTGATCAATAGTTCCAGAAATGAAAAAGACAGGCAAAGTGATTTAGGCGCCATGATGGATGTCATTCACCATTTTTTAGTAAAAGCAGACGAAGCTTTTCCCGAAAAATCGGATATAGCGCAAGTGCTTAAGAAGGCAGTTCCGTTTTTTGATGGCGGTTTTACTTTTGGAGGCCTTACCGGAAATGGAACCGGCTTTGTAGTAAGAGATGCGCATGGAATAAGGCCATGTTATTATTATGTAAATGATGAAGTAATAGTAGCTGCCAGTGAACGTGCGGCCATACGAACCGCATTTAATGTAGCTGAAAATGAAGTAAAAGAATTAATGCCGGGCAACGCTTTGATTGCAGAAGCTGATGGATCGTTTTCCATACAACAGATTTTGGAACCTAAAGAACGCAAAGCCTGCAGCTTTGAACGAATTTATTTTTCCAGGGGAAGCGATGAAAAAATTTACAGAGAGAGAATTGCATTAGGCTATCATTTAAGTGAAAGAGTTCTTAAAGCCATTAATTATGATTTAAAAAATACCATTTTTTCTTTTATTCCAAACACGGCTGAAACTGCCTTTTATGGTTTAATAAAAGGTGCTGAAGATTATCTTAATAAAATAAAAATAGAAAGGATATTAAGCTGGGGAAAAGACTTTGATGAAGAGAAGCTGTCGGAAATGGTTAACAGGAAGATACGCCTGGAAAAGATTGCCATTAAAGATGTAAAACTGCGCACATTTATTACGGAAGATCACAGCAGAAATGAAATGGTACAGCACGTTTATGATATTACATATGGTACAGTAAGAAAAAACATTGATACGCTGGTAGTAATTGACGATTCTATTGTAAGAGGAACTACTTTGCGCGAAAGCATTATTCGTATGCTGGCGCGGCTTCAGCCCAGGAAAATCATTGTAGTTTCCTCGGCTCCACAAATTAGATATCCGGATTGCTATGGCATTGATATGAGCAAAATGGGAGAATTTGTGGCCTTTAAAGCGGCAATGGAATTAATAAAAGAAAGAGGAATGGGGTCCTTACTAAAATGTGTTGCGGATAAATGTAAAGAGCTGAAAAGGAACAATCAGCTACATACCAAAAACCTGGTAAGAGAGGTTTACAAACCCTTTACTCTTGATGAAATTTCCAATAAAATTGCTCAACTGATAACCCCACCTGAAATCAACATTCCTGTTGACGTAATATATCAAACCATTGAAGACCTTCACGATAGTTGCCCTACTAATTTAGGCGATTGGTATTTTACAGGAAATTATCCTACACCAGGCGGCAACCGTGTGGTAAATTCTGCGTTTATTAATTATATGGAAGGTAAAGATGTAAGGGGATATTAGGGTATTAAAATATAAGTCGGCTTCGCCGGTGAGATCGGTGACTGCTGAATTAGGTCCGCACACCGAACCAATTATATAAAAGAAAATTTCAAAATTAATTTGATTGGACTGTATGGTGCTGTTTTTATTGTATAAATAGGGATGACTTCGAAAACAATTGTAACAAAACTGAAGATATGGAATAAACAAAACGAACTAAATTTGATCTTATGAAAACTCTTTTTCTCATTCGTCATGCAAAAAGCAGTTGGGACAGTTCCAGTCTCTCCGATTTTGAACGCCCGTTAAATGATCGCGGAAAGCATGATGCGCCCATGATGGCGAAAAGAATTAAATCGAAAAAGATTAAAATAGATTCCTTTGTTTCAAGCCCGGCAAAAAGAGCAAAAAAGACGGCAGAGAAATTTATGCACGAATTTGATGTAAATGAAAAGGAGTTGATATTGATCCCTTCTCTTTATGAAGCATCCTTACAAAATTTTTATTCTGCAGTTGAGAACCTAAATGATAAAGTAGATGTAGTTGCATTATTCGCTCACAATCCAGGCATCACTGATTTCGTAAATTCATTGGAATGTTCACCGGTTTACAATATGCCTACCTGTGCAGTATATGCGCTTAAAATCAAAACAAATAATTGGTCTCATTTCAAAGTAGCAGAAAAAGAATTTTTGTTTTTTGATTATCCAAAGAGTGAAGGATAATTTATTTTCCCGGATTAAAATCTTAATCCATTGTTGAATATTTCTTTTTCCATTCCTGGTATTCCTCCGGAGACATCTTATTCATTTTATTTAGTAAAAAATCGGTGATCGCCCAAATTTTCTGGTCATTATGTGTAGGCCCAAAAGCCGGCATAGCGGTAAATTTAATTCCGTTCTTAATAATCCAAAATGCCTCAGCAGGCTCCGGCATATCATTTGATTTGTAAAATTTAGGTGGCGTGGGATTGAGCCCCTTTGCTAATTCATCCGGACTAATGCCAGGACCACCATGACAAGTTGCACACATCTCATTGTAATGCACAAAGCCTACTGTAAACATAGCGGTGTCGTTCATAGGGGGCACTTTTAAGTCTTTAATTCTTTTGCTGATAGAATTATCCTTAGCGGTTGTGATCACCCATTTTGTTAATGAATTATGTTCTACTAACTGGCTTACATTGTATGCGCCCGAGTAAATGTAAACTGCAATTGATGCAATGACAACCACTAAAATAATAATAACTGTAATAGTTATTTTTTTCATAACAGAGATTTTCACAAAATTAAACTCAATAATTTAAAGTGGTGAATAAACAATTATACTAAACAAAGAGGTAAATTAGTGAGTTTTTCAAATTAAATAATCTACTATTTTGCGATTGAAATAGTAGAATGAAGAATAATTCAGTATTGAGTATCGCCACTCCACGACATTACCCAGAAATTTTTCAGTAGGAATTTTTTCCTAAGTTATTGGTCAATCTTAATGTGTAAATTTAGATTGATTTGACCTATTCAAAATTATTTGAGAAATGTAAATTAAATAGGCAAATAGGTAGGAAAAAATATTGTAAAATTTCTCCTTAAGTTTAGAAATATCTGAACTTATACTTTTC
>JBDTEK010000250.1:0-3472 GCA_039922575.1 Ginsengibacter sp. | reverse complement strand
TAAATGGAATAGGTTTGACAACGTCAGGGAAATGCCATGGAAGGGAGAAAAAGATCCTTATAAAATATGGATAAGTGAGATTGTTCTTCAGCAAACCCGCGTACAGCAAGGGTTGCATTATTATAACCGTTTCATAACCTCTTTTCCTAACGTAAGGAGTTTGGCAATAGCTCCCGAACAAAAAGTATTCAAACTCTGGGAAGGATTAGGTTATTATTCAAGATGCAAAAATTTAATTGCATCAGCAAAATACATTTACGAAAATCTGGATGGAAAATTTCCTGAGAAATTTGAAGATATTTTATCATTAAAAGGTGTGGGTACCTACACTGCTTCAGCAATTGCTTCTTTTGCTTTTAATAAACCATATGCTGTTTTAGATGGGAATGTTTACAGGGTTTTGTCCAGATTTTTTGGAACAGAAACTCCTATAAATACTTTAGAAGGGAAGAAAGTTTATGCTGCCCTGGCTTTGCAGCTTCTTGATTTAAAAAAACCCGGTGAATACAACCAGGCGATCATGGATTTTGGCGCTGTTATTTGTAAACCCTCATTACCATTATGTTTAGAGTGTCCGTTAAAGAAAAAATGTGTTGCTTTTAAAAGCGGTAAAGTTTTTGTTTTACCTGTAAATAATAAAATAATAAGGCAGAAAGCGAGGTATTTTAACTATCTGATAGTTAAGTATGATAATAAAGTTTATGTAAAAAAAAGGACGGGAAAAGACATTTGGCAAAATCTGTTTGAATTTATTTTAATAGAAACTGAATCTTTTGTTAGCAGTGGCGATGTAATAAAATTGGAGATATTCTCAAGTCTTTTTAAAAAGCACAATTATACAATCAATTTTATTTCAAAAGAATTCAATCAAAAACTGACGCATCAGTTAATTAAGGGGCGTTTTTTTCATATTGAATTAAGAAAGCCATTGCAAGTTTCTGAAAACCTGGTATTAGTATCTGAAAACGATTTGAATTTGCTTCCATTTCCTAAATTTATAGCAGCTTATTTGCAAGATAAAAATGTATCTTTAAATTTGATTCAATAAATATTTAACAGAAGAAAAAATGTTTTTATGCGTGGCGTAAACAGAGTCGTTTTAATTGGTAATCTTGGCAAGGATCCGGATATTCAATATTTAGAAGGAAATATTCCGGTTTCAAAATTCCCTCTTGCTACCACAGAAACTTATAAAGACAAGAGTGGAAAATTAATGTCGCAAACAGAATGGCATAATATTGTATTATGGCGTGGCCTTGCAGAGCTCGCACAAAAATACCTGCACAAAAGCAGTCTTGTTTATGTAGAAGGGCGGCTGAAAACCAGGTACTGGGAAGATAGGGACCATAATAGAAAAGGGATTACAGAAATTATTGCTGACAACCTTATTATGCTGGACAAGCGCTCTGATGCTCATGCTGGTGAAGAGCCTCATGATTTGATACCGCCAGGTGAAGTTCCGCCAGACAGCAAGCCTGAAAAATTACCTGAATAAAATCAAAATTTATTCTGTAATAAATACGAAATGAACAACATTGTTTATTCTTTTTTTTAATTAAAATTCTTTTTTTGGATTACCATACAGTCATTGTAAATAGTTATCAATTGCTTACACTTCTTGCCTTTACACCAGCAGCAACAACTGTTTTGGTTTTTATACTTTTAATTCTTTTTCTGCTTTCGTTCTTGTTGGCAGGATCAGAAGTGGCTTTTTTTTCTCTCACACTCAAAGACATTAATATGCTTAAAACGAGGCAGCAGCCATCGTATAAGCGCATTGTAAATTTGCTGGAAACGCCCAAGACCTTGCTGGCTTCCATGCTTATTGCTAATTGCTTTGTAAACATTGGCATCATACTTATTTCCAATTCTTTAATGAATGAATGGGTTGAATCCCTTGGTTTACTTCCTTTACTGTCGTTTTTATTAAAAGTAATAGGGATAGCAACCGTATTGGTCATGTTTGGGGAAGTGCTGCCAAAAGTATGGGCTACCAATCATAAAATCTGGTTCGCATCGACTGCCTCAATGGTCGTTGATATCTTCAACAATATTTTTTTTAAAATAAGCAAAAGACTGGTTGCACTTAGCGATAAAATTGAGGGCTCTTTTGATTCCGGCTCTTCCGCTATGGACGATACTCAACTTGATTATGCCATAGATCTTTTACCCGAGCACGAAGCATCTGTGGAAGAGAAGCAAATCCTGAAGGGAATCAGAAAATTTGGCAATACTACCGTAAAACAAACTATGCGTACACGCCTCGACGTTAGTGGCGTAGAAATGAATACTACTTTTACAGCGGTGATACACAAAGTGGAAGAAATGCATTATTCCAGGTTGCCGGTGTACAAAAATAATCTTGATGAAATAGTGGGTATGCTGCATACAAAAGATTTACTCCCTCATTTGAAAGAACAGGAGTATGACTGGCACTCATTAATGCGGCCCGTATTTTATGTGCATGAACAAAAATTAATTGAAGACCTTCTTCAGGATTTCAGAAATAAGCGGATTCATATGGCAGTAGTGGTAGATGAATTTGGAGGCACTTCAGGAATTGTAACCCTTGAAGATATCATGGAAGAAATTATAGGCGATATACAGGATGAATTTGACGATGAGCAAAGCATTAATAAAAAATTGGATGATCATAATTATATTTTTGAGGGAAAAACAATGATCAATGATGTATGTCGGGCTTTACATTTGCCGGCCACGATTTTTGATCATCTTCGTGGTGAAAGTGATTCCCTTGCAGGGCTTATTCTTGAAATTGCAGGCGAATTTCCAAAAGTAAATGAGCAGGTTTCTTCAGAAGGATTTATTTTTACACCGCTTGAAATTAATAAAAACCGGATTGAAAAAGTGAAGCTTACCCTGCCATCGAAAGTACCTTAAATCGGGAAATAAAAGGGTGGGAAATATTAAATCAATCTAAATTTCTAAACTTTTCTGAAATAAAAATGCTGAAAATATCCCGGGCAATAAAAGCCATATTTTATTTATTAATTATTTTATTTTTCGCGGGTTGTAATTCTACCTATACTACTAAGATGGAAGGGTATTATAAAATAGATTTTCCACAAAGGCAATATACTTCATTTGCAGAGCCGGGTTATCCTTACACATTTGAATATCCCGTGTATGCCAGGATCGCAAAAGATTCTTCCTACTTTGATAGTACCTCTAAAAATCCGTATTGGATCAATATTTTGTTTCCAACGTTCAAAGGAGAAATATTTATCAGTTATAAAAATATTGGGAGCACTTCGATTTATAAAGTAAAAACGGCGTCCGGCGCTTATCGGGATTCTTTGGGGAAAAATGATTTTGAAAGAATGGTAAATGACGCTTATAATCTGACTTATAAAAATGATATAAAAGCCTATTCAATACAAGACAGTGTAATGCATACACCCAATGGTATAACCGGAATATTTTTCAGTCTTTCAGGAAATGTTGCTACCGC
>JBDTEK010000249.1:0-13256 GCA_039922575.1 Ginsengibacter sp. | reverse complement strand
GCTATTATCTGCAAAGCATTCGCTATTCGAACATTCAGATTCTATTTAGTTTATTTACGATTCTAGAATTTAGTTTTTTTTGCCTTTATTATTATTTAATAGTAACAAAAAAAATGAAGAGCAATACAATTTATATATGGTCGATGTTTATTCTATTTTGTTTTATAGATTATTTCTTTATTTCAAATACATCATCATTTGACTCGATTGCGGTAGGCATTGAATCTTTGATCGTTATCTTACTGTGCATTTATTACCTCTTTTCGCAAGTAAAAGGTTCTAATGATCTTTTGATTTATTCTACTTTCAATTTCTGGGTGATTGTTACATTCCTTATTTATTTTTCCGGTACTTTTTTCCTTTATATCATGACGGAAAATATGCGAGAAAACGTTTCTTTTCAACAACAATATTTCATTATTAATATTTCTTTCAACCTCCTCAAAAACATTTTGCTATCTATAGCGATGTACATGAAAATAAACACTGTTTATCAATCCAACCTAAAAACAACTCCCGAATTAGACGACGAATTTTATTTTCAACAAAATAATAATTAACTACTTTGTAAAATGTTTTCTTTACAGATAAATGAAAATACATTCAGCGTCTCAAGCGTGCTTATTCTGGGTACTCTCGGTATGTTTGCAATGGCAATAGCAATCATTTCTGTATTGGTTTATCACCAAAGAAGAATTATAAGGTATAATAAACAAATACAAAAAATGGAGGAAGAACGCCAGCAAATGTTGCTGAAAGCTTCCATTCGTTTCCAGGAAGAAGAAAGGCAGCGCATCGCCGCCGATCTTCATGATGATGCCGGGCCTTTATTGGCTACCGCGCGTTTATATTTGAATGAAAATCTAATTCACCAGGAACCAGCCGTACAACTTCAATCTATTTATAGCGCCAAGCAAATAATTGACGACAGCATACAATTGATCAGAAATATTTCTCATAGCCTGATGCCGCCAACATTAAAAAACTTTGGGCTGGAAGCCGCTGTAAAAGACCTCTTCGATAAGATCAATGGATCTGGTGTAATTAATGCCAGTGCCCGCTTTCACGATAACCGGCAGCGACTTACTGATGAACAGGAACTATTAGTATTCAGAGTAGTACAGGAACTGGTAACCAACATCATTAAACACAGTAGTGCCGGATTTATTCATCTTACTCAAAATGCACAGGGAAATATTGTTTACTTTCGCATACATCATGATGGAAAAGGAATACTTCAGGATCAGTTTGAAAAGATGGAACATGATTCCGCCGGATTGGGTTTAAAGAATATTCAAAGCAGGATAAGAGTCCTGAAAGGAAAAATATTTTTTGAGATAGATAACACGCATACCTATTATAAAGTTACCATTGAAGTACCGAGAGAACCGAATAAATAAATAAGAAAAATAAAAATAAAAATTATCCCTTCTTATAACTTTTGACTTAATTTAAGATATGACCCCAGATATCATAAATGTTGCCATAGCTGACGATCATAAAATTTTCAGAAAAGGAGTCATCCTTTCTATGAAGATATACCCGCACATCAGGTTTGTACTGGAAGCTGAAAATGGCGAGGAACTGATAAAAGGCATTGAAAAACAGCAACCCGATATTGTACTCATGGACCTGAAAATGCCGGTAAAAGACGGCATCGAAACCACAAAATACCTTAATAAACATTTTCCGGCAGTAAGAATATTAGTCCTTACCATGTTTGAAGACGAGCGCTTTGTAGGCCACCTGATGGACAGCGGCGCCAATGGTTACCTGCTTAAAAGTACAGATGCTTCAGAAATAAAACAGGGGATAATGGATGTAATGAAAACCGGTTTTTACCTTAATAATTTTGTAAACCGCATCCTGATAAAAAAGAATTATTCCAAACAAAAATTCAATCCAAATCTCAACAGTGAAATAGTAGTAAGCGACCGGGAAAAAGAAGTGCTTTCATTAGTTTGTATGGAATTCACGGCCCAGGAAATAGCTCAGAAAATGGAAATAAGCACCCGCACAGTAGAAGCAATTAAAGACAGGCTTATGGAGCGTTTTGGAGTAAAAAATTCTGTAGGACTTGTGTTTTTTGCGATGAAGAATTCACTGATAGATTAACCCGTCTGAACTATGATTTTAATGTGATTAATCTGATTGTTATGATTGAGGAGAGTAATTCTCAAAAGCAATGTAATCAAAAAATCATAGTTCAAAAACAACTAACTCAATTCCATCTCCGGTATATCTCCCTCTACAATTAATTTTCCGGCAGTTTTACTTTTTATTTCTTCCACAGTTACTCCGGGCGCTCTTTCGAGCAAACGAAATCCATTTTTGGTAACTTCTATAACGGCAAGATCGGTTACTATTTTTTTAACGCAATTTATACCCGTTAAGGGAAGCATACATTTTGGCAATAACTTAGATTCACCTTTTCTGTTTGTGTGCATCATGGCAACTATAATATTTTTTGCGCTGGCCACCAGGTCCATAGCGCCTCCCATCCCTTTCACCATTTTTCCAGGAATCTTCCAACTGGCTATATCACCATTTTCACTCACTTCCATTGCGCCTAAAACCGTCAGGTCAACTTTACCCGCACGTATCATTCCAAAACTCATGGCGCTATCGAAAAACGCAGAACCCGGCAATGTGGTTATCGTTTGTTTACCGGCATTGATAAGATCAGCGTCTTCTTCCCCATCAATTGGAAAAGGTCCCATACCTAAAAGACCATTTTCAGATTGAAGTATTACACTAATTCCTTCCGGAATATAATTAGCGACAAACGTAGGAATACCAATTCCAAGATTTACATAATAACCATCTTTTAATTCCTTTGCAATGCGTTGCGCTATTTGGTTTTTATCTAACATAAATTAATGTGATAATGTGATAATGTGATAGTTAGTTAATTAGCCGATTTAACCGTTTTCTGCTCTATTCTTTTTTCATAATTACTTCCCTGAAAAATACGGTGTACATATATTCCAGGCGTTTGTATTTGATTGGGATCAAGCTCTCCCGGCTGAACAAGCTCTTCTACTTCCGCAATAGTTATTTTTCCGGCCATCGCCATTACAGGATTAAAATTGCGGGCAGTTTCTTTGAAAATAAGGTTCCCGAAAGTATCTCCTTTCCACGCTTTCACCAATGCAAAATCTGCCTCAAGAGCATACTCCAATAAATACTTCTTTCCGTTAAATTCACGTACTTCTTTTCCTTCGGCCACTTCGGTACCAACTCCGGCCGGAGTAAATATAGCAGGCATGCCATATCCAGATGCCATACATCTTGTTGCCAGAGTTCCTTGTGGTATTAATTCAACATCCAGTTCGCCACTTAATAATTGTCTTTCAAATTCCGAATTTTCACCTACATAAGAGGCAATCATTTTTTTCAACTGCTTTTTTTGCAGTAATAACCCTATTCCAAAATCATCTACGCCTGCATTATTTGAGATACAGGTTAAATTATTCACTTCTTTCTTAACAAGAGCAGTTATACAATTTTCAGGAATTCCACAAAGCCCAAACCCACCAAGCATAATTACACTTCCGTTAGCAACGTCACGAAGCGCTTCCTCCGCATTTTTAAATACTTTATTCATTTGTTTATATTCTTTTTAAATGGCCGTTCTAATTGTTTTCGTTGATACTCATCTTCTTTATTCCTTTGCTTTTGAGTATATAAGCTATCAAAGATAAGCTTCATTAACTCAGGATGTTGAACATACCAGTTGTAACTTTTATCAAAATCCGAAGCCGCTATTTTATGTATTTGAAATACTTTTTGAGTAAGTACTTTTGTTTCGGCAGAAACGCTGGCCAAAGAATCTTTTTTAACGATTTCATTTGCCAAAAACTGCGCTCTCATTACATCCCACAAAACGTTTTTCATTTTCTCCGGCTGCATTATTGACGAAGGAACTTTATTTTTTGAAGTACAAGCAAAAAATATAAACGTACATAAAAAACCAATATAAAAAAACCGTTTTCTCATTTTAATTGGTTCTGGTATTTGGTAGCAGAAGAAACATCGAGCCGTTGTAATAAATCCAATGCCTTCGATTTATCAGGTGGCGATGCTTTTGAAAATATTTTTATCAGCTCATCCGATTTTCCCTGAAAGAAAAATTGCAGGATCATTGTGTTCGGGTTTTCAACATTAAATGTATTTAAAAGGCTTAATACATTCAACACCTGAGAGCGTGCATTTGCCTCTTCATCATACAATTTATCCATACCAAGCCGGTAATAATTATAAATAGCATCGTGAATAATATTGTACCTGCTGTTGAGTAAATTCTCTGTAAGCCAGTATCTGTTCCTGGTTCCGTCAAACGCTTTCCATCCGGATATGTTTCTGCCTTCGGGCGCGTTATTGATAATATTCTGCGCTTTTTGGAAATAAACATTTCCACCTCTCGGCGAAAAAGAATCATAATCAAAACCAAGTACCATATTTATCCAATAAGCGAAAATGGCTGTCAAATTAGAAACGAGCGGATCAGTACCGGTAACGCGGGTATCACTGAATTCTAACTGCTGAAATTCTGCATATTTAAAAACAACATCATTGTCCTGATAATTAATAATGGGTGATACGTATGAAGAATTAAAAACGGGCCTTCCCGATTGTATGGTTAATGAAGCTTTATATACATTTGCATCGCCTGTAGATTCCAGATTTAATAAAAAACTGCAATCAATTTTCTCATTCGTTTTAAAATTATCTGTGCTCCATTTGCGGGTGTTTACAAAATCATTAAGCGAAGTTTGCAACGTCTGAAATGTTTTCTTGTCCACATTGTTTGCCACTCGGTTACTTAATACGCTTACTCTTGCCCGTAATTCCTGAGCATGAAGAATATGAGTAAAAAAACATAACAAAAAAAATAGAATTAGCTTATTCATCTTTGCTTTTTGTAATAATATTTACAATATCAGTGGCAACTTCTTTTTTCGATTTCAACGGGAAATTATACTGCTCTCCATTTTTTCCAAAAATAATGATTTTGTTAGTATCATATTCAAAGCCGGATCCTGCATCATTTAATGAATTCAAAACGATAAAATCTGCATTCTTCTTTTTAAGTTTTTGCAATGCATTGTTTTTTTCATCTTCCGTTTCTAACGCAAATCCAACCAATATTTGATTTCCGGATTTTATTTTCCCCACATCAGAAAGAATATCCTTTGTCTTTACCATCCGTAAAGAAAATTGATCTTCCACCTTTTTAATTTTTTGACCTGAAATTTTTTCTGGTGTGTAATCTGCTACCGCAGCAGACATTACGATAATATCATAATTTGAAATATTTTTCATGCAAGCATCATACATCTCCTGGGCGGAAGTAATTCTGATGGTTTCTATCTTTTGATCCACTACTATTTTTGAAGGCCCCAAAACAAGGGTTACCTGTGCACCTCTTTCCCGTAATTCTTCTGCAATAAAAACACCCATTTTTCCACTTGAATGATTTCCTATGAACCTCACAGGATCTATCTGCTCATATGTAGGGCCCGCGGTTACAAGCGCTTTCACGTTTTTAAGTAATAATTTTTTTGAAAAATGATCAGTGAGGAAAATGATGATTTCTTCAGGTTCCGCCATTCTTCCTTCACCAAATATGCCGCTGGCAAGTTCTCCATTATTTACTTTGATCATTTTATTACCATTCTGCTTCAAAACTTCTATATTTTTTTGCGTAGCAGGATGATGCCACATTTCCTCATCCATTGCAGGAGCTATAAGTACTGTACAAGCAGATGATAAATAAACCGCCAATAAAAGATTATTGCAAAACCCATTCGCCATTTCTGCAATCGTATTGCATGAGGCAGGCGCTATCAATATCACATCAGCCCAACGGCCCAAAGCAACGTGATTGGCCCAGGAATTATTATCGGCTAAATCAATAAGTACATTATTTTTAGATAAAGTTGAAAATGTAAGTGGAGAGACAAAATTGGTAGCAGCGGAAGTCATAATCACTTTTACTTCCGCACCTGATTTAATTAATAATCTTAAAAGGATAACTGATTTATAAGCCGCAATGCTTCCTGTAACACATAATAATATCTTTTTCCCCTTGAGCATTTACTATTCTACTATTTTTTGTTTAATAAAAATGGCGGAAAATCCGCCATTAAAATTATTGTTTCTTATCCAAAAAATTAATATAAATATTTATTGATTTTATCACCTCCCTTTGCCTCCAATCAAATAGAAACATATTGAAAGAAAAAATCTTCAAAGTAAGATAATCTTAATCGAAAAGATTATCCTCATTTCTACGGAAATAAATTTTATCCTCCATAAATTCCGTAGTAGCTAAAATTGCGGGATTAGGCATTCTTTCATAAGCCTTTGAAATTTCAATTTGCTCTTTATTTTCATGAATTTCTTCAAGGCTATCAGTATGGCTTGCAAATTCTTCCAATTTATTATGTAATTCTTCCTTTATAGCAATATTGATCTGGTTCGCTCTTTTGGCTATAATAGCAATAGATTCATATAAATTACCTGTTTTGTTCTTTATATCTACAAGGTTTTTAGTTTCAACTACATTGCTGGTATTAGCTATTTGTTGCCGCCTTAGTTTGCTCATTTTGTATTTGTTTAATATTGTTTTGACTTAAATTCTTATAATTTTCAGCTTCTTTTAATAATTTACTTTCAGGATATCGGTCAGCAAAATCAAAATACTCTGCTACTACTTTCCCATATCTTTCTTCCTGCTTATCCGACATACTCAGCTTTGCAAATTGGAAATTAGATTTCATTGCCATTAACAAATACTCATCTCCTTTTATTGATTCAGGATATGAGTTAAGTAAATTTGAAAATGTAATGCCTGCTGCCCTATACTGAGAAATATTATAATATAACTGTGCAGCTTTATAGTCTTTTTCCTCCAATTTTTCCCTGCATTTTGCAATAATATCGTTTGCCTCCACTAACCTTGTAGAATTAGGATAAGTATTTATAAAACTCTGCATCATTCCAATTGCTTTGGAAGTATTCGCCTGGTCTAATTCTACCTTTGGCGATTGTTTATAAAAAGTAAAAGCATGCAGATAAGCTATTTCTTCAGCTTTAGGACTGTTTGGAAAAACACCAAGAAACCCTTTGAAAAGATTTTCAGCGTCTAAATAATTCTTTTGATAAAAGGAACAATATGCATACTTATAATATAATTCTTCAAACTTATCAGATCCTTTGAATACAGGAAACAATTCTATATATAATGCTTCTGCATTTTTGTATTTCTTGTTTGCATAATACTCATCTGCCTTTTTCAGTTTATATTCATAATCAGTACTTTTCAGCACCTTATTAAACTGATTATTACAAGACGCCAATAAGAAAAAAGGAATCAATAAAACTAAAGCTAACTTCATAAAGAGTTGCAAAATTAGGTGATTTTAAACAAATATGAATTTAAAAAAAACGAGCGCAAAATTGCACCCGTTAATATTTTGATAATTGCGTAAAAAAACCCTCCCCAACCGGGAAGGGTTTATCATTGAGCAAAAAGTGAAACTATTTAGATTTAATATCTACAGTATTTGCATCACCACCGCCTACTTCACAATTGGTTTCAATACGATCTGCACTGATGCCTTCTGTTTGAGTAAGATAAGCCTTGATTGCGTTTACTCTTCTGTTACATAATGCCTGAGAAGCTTTAGAAGCTGCTGGATAACCTGTTACAGTAATAGAGCACTCAGCACTACCTTTCAATTTAGAAGCTACAGTTGCCAACATTGCTTTTGCATCTCTGGTTAAGCTGTTGCTGCTTCCTCTGTAAGAAATGCTTGGAAGATCCCCGATATGACATGCACCTGTAGTATCAACACGATTTTTGCAGCATTCAGGATCTGGACATTTACCTACACCATCAGCATCAACGGGTTGACAAGCAGTTGGAGTGATCAATTCTTTATCCTTGTAATCAGGAACGCCATCACCATCAGTATCTAAAGGACAACCATGAGTATCAACTTTAACACCGGCAGGAGTACCTGGGCATCTGTCAAGCTGATCAACTACACCATCACCATCCTCATCATCAAATACCGGTTTAGGCAATTTCATGTGTTTAGGATTGTTGATTTCGCTGTAAGCATAATCCAATGGATTGATCCACCAAAGAGGCTCGATCGCTTTTTTACCCAGATTAAAGTTTAAACCTATTGAAGCATAATTATAAGTATCATAATCACCTGTCAGCACACCTTGTATATTATCCTGCCATTGTTGGCCATCCATCAAATCATCTTTAGCAAAAGATAACCTGTCTTCTATAGCAAGATTAACACGTTTGCCTAATTTGAAAGCGATACCGGCTAAAAGTGTTCCTGTTGGCCTTAATGTTTGTCCGAATAATTTGGGACGACGATTACCCTGATTTTGTGCATCTGTTTCATAAGTATTATCCATCATGCTTTTTAATTGCTTGCGGATATCTTTTCTGTTTGTATAACCTGAACCTGAAATTGAAGCAAAATTATACTTTGCTGTACCATTTAAAGCATTGATTTTAGTATCATAAATCATAATACCTCCACCAATACCGCCGTAAATCACCATTCCGGTTTTTTGTTTGTGAAAGCGGATGTTGTTTAAAGTGAAGATTCCCTGTAAAGTAAGGTCCTGTACATGAGAACGGTAATTGTAATACACATTTTCCGTTGCAGGATTATAACCAGCACCGACCCAGGCAGAATTAGAGCCAAAACCGTTTGAAGGTTTCCAATCTAAGCCTTTAGCAACACCATAGGTGTATTGTAACCTTAAAGAAAAAACGTATCCTAAGGCCTTACGGAAATGAACGCCAAAGCCCGCTGTAGGTATTTTTGGAGTAACATCGCCAAATATGTTAAAAGATCCACCTGAAATACCAAATTCCATCTCATTACGAGGTTTCGCGGGGAAATCGTAGGTGTTATTCATAAACTCATTCTGTTGTGCCCGTCCCTTGGAGGAAATTACACTTGAGTCATAAATGTTGTACACGCCGGTATCCTGGGCGAACACGCCAAAGGATAGAAGGGAAAAAATTCCCATTAACAATAATTTAAACTTTTTGCTTGCCATAACTTTTTGATTAATGATTTCTAAATAAACTTGTTGAGGTGCAAAAATATCAAACGAAACTCAAAATTCAAATTTTTTTTATCATTCCTTTAGATTTTGAACCGTTTATATATTCTTACAATTTTGTAAACTTAGACCATAATATCTTCTAAAACGCTGCATCAAGATTTTATTTTTTTACAAAAAAATGAATATTGCCTTATAAATAGAAATTTCTTTTATTCATAATTCCTTTATTTATTTTTTTTCTGTGTTATATTGCTCTTTTTTCAAACAATGCAATTTTCAAAAAACCTTATAGCGGAAGAATTAAAGATTTTCGAAGAGAAGTTCGCAAAGTCGGTAAAAAGCCAAACTCCTTCTTTGGATCGTATCATGAAGTACATTATTAAAAGAAAAGGAAAACAGCTAAGGCCAATGTTCGTTTTTTTAAGTGCAAAATTGCATGGGCCTGTTAATGAATCTACTTATAGGGCAGCAGCATTGGTTGAATTGCTGCATACCGCCACGCTGGTGCACGATGATGTAGTAGATGAATCTCTTGAAAGAAGAGGTTTTTTTTCTATCAATGCGTTATGGAAAAATAAAATTGCGGTATTGGTAGGCGACTATTTACTCTCAAAAGGCTTATTACTTTCTACGGAAGCCGGTGATTTTGAACACCTTCGCATTTTATCAGAAGCGGTAAAGCAGATGAGCGAAGGAGAATTATTGCAAATGGAAAAAGCACGGAAATTGAATATTAAAGAAGAAATATATTTTGAGATCATTAAAAGTAAAACTGCTTCATTACTTTCCTCCGCCTGCGCCGTGGGTGCCTGGAGTACGAGTAATAATGAAAAAATAACTCAAAAGATGAAACAATTCGGCGAGAAAACCGGAATTGCATTTCAAATAAAAGATGACCTTTTTGATTATGGAAATGAAGATATTGGAAAGCCTACAGGCAACGATTTGAAAGAAAAAAAACTAACATTACCCCTCATTTATACCTTGAACAATATAGATTCTTCTGAAAGGAGAAAAATAATTTATATAATTAAGAACCAAAATACTGTTCCTGAAAAGATCCGTTATGTTTTAGATAAAGTAATCGAGGCAGGAGGAATAGAATACGCTTCAAAAAAAATGATCGGGTATCGCGATGAAGCGCTTTCTCTTCTATTTGAATTTCCTGATAGCGATGTGCGCAAAGGACTGGAAGAGTTAGTACTTTATACAACGGATAGGAAATATTAGGATTTTGGAATCAAGGTCAAAAAAAGCAATTATCTATTATGCTAATAATTGCCCCAGTAATAATATGTGGGAAACTTCAAATCATTAATTTAATTACCTAATTTACACACTATAATTAGCTAACCTGCTAATCGAGAAGCGATGGAAAAAAGATGGAAAATATTAGATGCTGATGAGAATATGGTTGCCAGGCTTCAAAATCTTGTACCTATAAATGCGGCACTTTGTAAAATTCTTATTCAAAGAGGACTTGACAATTTTGAAAAAGCAAAGGACTTTTTTCGCCCTCAGCTTTCCCAACTTCACGATCCGTTCCTGATGAAGGATATGCAGAAAGCGGTTCAAAGAATTTTATCAGCAATAACCCATCACGAAAAGATACTGATTTTTGGAGATTACGACGTTGACGGAACTACATCAGTAGCGATCGTCTATCGTTTTTTAAAAAAAATATATGAAGAACAGAATATCGATTTTTATATACCGCACAGGTATAAAGAAGGTTATGGCATAAGCAAACAAGGAATTGATTTTGCTAAAGAGAATGGATTTCATTTAATAATTTCTTTGGATTGCGGAATAAAATCAGTTGAACTTGTCGAATACGCATGTACGTTAGGCATTGATTTTATTGTGTGCGACCATCATCTTCCCGATAATAAGTTACCACCTGCTGTTGCCATTTTAAACGCAAAACAAAAGGATTGTAATTACCCATATAAAGAGCTTTGCGGCTGTGGCGTAGGATTCAAACTTATTTCGGCCTTGGCACAACGGTTATGCATAGACGAAAATGAGGTTTTATGTTATCTGGATCTTGTGGTAACGGCTATAGGTGCCGACATTGTATCCATTACCGGCGAAAACAGGATTTTAGCTTATCATGGATTAAAAAGACTAAACAATAAACCATGTGCGGGAATTAAGGCGCTCATAGAATTAAGCGGTGTTAAAAGTAAATTTACAATTAACAATGTGGTTTTCATAATCGCACCCAGGGTAAATGCAGCGGGCAGAATGGATGATGCCACCAAGGCGGTACGCATGTTCATTGAAGATGACAGTATAAAAGCAAAAGAATTTGCAGAATTGTTGCACAGCGATAACAGTGATAGGAAAGATGCGGACACAACTATTACTGAAGAAGCATTATCAATGATAGCCAATGATGAGTTGATGCTGAAAAGAAATTCAACAGTACTTTTTCAATCTCACTGGCACAAAGGTGTGGTAGGTATTGTGGCCAGCCGACTCATAGAAACATATTACCGTCCAACGGTAGTGCTTTCTCTTGGAGAAACATTAGTTGGCGGCAGCGCCCGGAGCGTGCCCGGGTTTAATTTATACGAAGCCATTCATGCATGCCGCGAACATCTGATTGGCTATGGCGGCCATTTTGCCGCAGCAGGAATGACGATGCTTCCTGAAAATGTAATTGCTTTCAGTAATAAATTTGAGGAAATTGTTTCCTCTACAATAGATCCCTTATTATTAATACCGGAATTAATTATTGATGCGGAAATTACTTTTAAAGACATCACTGAAAAGTTCTATAAAATTGTCAACCAAATGGAACCTTTTGGCCCGGATAATCACCGCCCGGTTTTCATCACAAAAAATGTAATTAGCACTCCATGGTCTAAAATTGTAAAAGAAAAACACCTTCGTTTTGTACTAAAAAATGAAGATGTTACCTTAACCGGAATAGGGTTTAACCTGGCAGAAAAATTCTACCTATTGCAACAGAATAAAACAATCGATTTAGTATATACTGTTGATGAAAATGAATGGAACGGAGAAACAAATCTTCAGCTTAAAGTGATTGATTTTCGTTTGTCGGAACAAAATAATTGACCGGAACATTGGCCCTTATGAAAATATCAATTAAGAAGGATGAAATTAATCGGCTCATTAAAATATTTTTTTTTCATAGGAATAAACTGGAATTTCAGGCTCGCTTTTTTTACTGTTTTTCATGAAATAAAAGGTGAAGAGAAATATCATATTGATTCTATGAAAATAGACCGGTTGAAGACAATAACGGTAAAAGGTGAAAATAAAGTACACGCTTCTATTTACCAGGGTGCTCACTATTTCTTATTGGAAAAATCTTTTGATTACCTGAAAGAAATGAAAGTAAAAGGTACCGTAGTGGATTTTGGATGTGGCAAAGGAAGAGTAATGGCTGTAGCCGCTTTATACGGATTTACGAAAATTAAAGGAATTGATTTCGCATCTGCACTATGCGCCAAAGCGAAAGAAAATATAAATAAAATACAACCACTCTTTCCGGATGCCGTATTCTCAGTTATTTGTGATGATGCCATCAACTATACTATTCAAAAAGAGGATTCAATTTTCTTTTTTTTTAACCCCTTTGATGAAATCATACTCATAAAAGTGGTAAAAAATATACTTCAATCATTAAAAGAAAAGCTAAGAGAAATTTATGTCGTTTATATTAATCCTCTATATAAAGAAATCTTTCTAAGCGCTGGTTTCAATGAGGAATACCACCTGGTAAAAATGGAATATCTGGAGATTAGTATTTTATCGTACGCCCAGACCTAAAAATAAAAAACCACCCTCTGAGCGCAGAAGATGGTTTTAATAAGATTTCTTTAAATTAAATCTCAGTAATAATTTTACTCCTGTTTTCAGCGTTGCAACACCTAGCGTCCAAACGATGGTTAAAGTGAGAGCAAATTACAGCGAAGGGCTTTGCCGTGAGCTGGCATGGAAAAATCCCGAAATTTTTCGGGAGAGGGATCGGGTTTTCCTTGATTTTTTGTTTCTCTTTTTTTCAAGAAAAAAAGAAAAATAAAAAGAAACTGGAAAAAGTCTATAAAGTCGTGAAACACTTCCTAATATTAAAGAATTATTCAACTAATTTAAAAAAGGAAAGTATGATTTTT
>JBDTEK010000248.1:0-3032 GCA_039922575.1 Ginsengibacter sp. | reverse complement strand
AATTTAAAAAAAAATAAATTGACGGCGGTAAAGTTCGTTGAAAATTTTCCAAAAATAAGATACTTCTTAAAATGATAGCTATTTCATTTGTATCTTTGTTCCATTATTACAATGAAAAAGTTACTGTGCATATTGCTTTTTACGGCTTGTTTTTTAGTATTTGGCAATGCTGCCTTTGCTCAATGTTCTATTTGTGCTAAGACGGTGATGCAAATGGGAACCAGGCCTGCGGAAGGATTCAACTCAGGGATAGTCTACCTGATGGTAATTCCGTATGTAGCCATAGGTATTGTGGGTTATAAATGGTGGAAAAGTGAGAAAAAGAAATCTTAATTTCTTGTTTTGCCTCGTCCTCTTTAGCGATGGTCTTTGCCAATACACACCTATTGAAAATCAGGCTTGAATGCTGCGCTTGTTATACTCTTCGCTCCAAAATATTGTATCGATCGTATTTTTCACGGCTGAGAAAAGCCATACGCAACAGAAATTTGAAAGGAGCAGAGTTTTACTACCTTTAATTTGTGTCTCAATCACTTAATATATCAGATACTCAATTGTTTAATTTGATAAGGGTAACATTTGGCGAAAAGGAGGCAGAACAAATTTGTCTCATTGAATAAAGAAAAGTAGAAGAAACTGTTGAAAACAAAAAAAATAGTTTAGCAACGAAAGATGACATTGCACGACTTGAAATAAAAAAAGCTGGTTTAGAGACCACGATTGCCAAAACTGAAAGTAAACTAATCCTTTGGACCTTTGTTTTTTGGGCCACTCAATTGGGTGCCTTTTTCGCTGTTATAAAGTTCTTTTTTAAATAATCTATAGTCTCTTTGAGTGGATAATTTTTTATGGTTGCCCGGTAAACTCCGATTAATTTTATCCTTTTATTTTTAAATATATTTTTTAGCAAATTGATACATGTTGAAGCCAGGTTGAGAAGCGGCTTCTATAATCTCTTTTCTCATCTTTTCTTTATCGATATCCCGCATTCTCTTATGTTGAATCAATGACCAAATCTTTTCTACAAGTAGTTGCGTCTTTTGTTCCGATCCATCATCAAAATTCCATTTTATAATATTTTGATACAACTCAGCAAGTCCTTCCCTTGTAGTGGCCACCGTTTTTATTACAGGGATTTTTTTCGACATTTTATTGGATATCTGTAAAATCATTTGTTGCAAACTATTATAAAAAAATTTTGCTCCGGGACGGTCATATTTGTTAATTACAAAAATATCAGCCACTTCCATTAATCCCGATTTCATCGTTTGGATGATGTCGCCGCCTTCAGGCACAAGCATCACAACCGTAATATCTGCTAGTGCAGCAATATCTACTTCACTTTGTCCTACTCCAACAGTTTCAATGATCACATAATCGAATCCTGCGTTTTTCATTACATCGGCAATCTCAATAATTTTTGGATGCAGGCCACCCAAAGACCCTTTGCTGGACAAAGAACGAATAAATACATCCGGATGATTATACCACTGGCTCATTCTGATCCTGTCGCCCAGTAACGCGCCTTTATTAAATGGGGAGGAAGGATCAACACAAAGTACTCCTACTCTTTTTCCATCATCGATCATCTCTCCAATTAGCGCATCAGACAAAGAACTTTTTCCAGCACCCGGTGCGCCTGTAATGCCGATGATTTTTGAGTCGGAAGGCCGTAATTTCATCAACAAATCATCATATCCGTCTATTTCATTTTCTATGAGAGAAATTGAACGGGCTATTGATTTTATATCTTTTAATGAAAATGTGGATCTGGCAGGCACTTATTCGATATTTCTATCAAAAATATTGGAATTATAACAGAATGCATTTATTAAACTATAATCGAATTGGTTGAATAACTATCGTACTATTATTCAAAGAAAGTTTTATTCATCCCAAAAACCTGGGTAAAGCATAATACTATTTACCAAATTGTCAGCAAATGGGACCGCTTTGTCAGAAGGCTTTACCACAAAAAGAATGCTGAAAGTCAGTATACATGGAGAGACTCCACATTTATCTTTTCATCATTTTTGAATATAAATTTCCTCTGTTAAAAGCAGAAGGCCTTTCATTTATTTTACTACCTGATGTAAAACCTGCATCACTGAATATATTTTTTAAGGACAAAAAACTTACCGGGTAGGGAACCCAATGATTAAGGATTTCGGTATCATATTTCACTATTAAAAAATACCCATTCTCTTTAAAACAACTTTTCATTTCCTCAAGGAAATTTTTTTTGTGTTTTACAAAGTGAAGCGAATTGGCCATCATTATTCCATTAAGATTTCTTGCGGGCAATGTTTCTTTTTCAAAATCAAGTTCCAATAGTTTTATCGTAGCTCCTTTGCAAGAAGTGTTAATATTGAAGGAAGCAATTTGTTTATCAATAGCATAAATGGTACTTTCTTCACTCAATAAACCTGCTCACGCATAAGTAAAAAGCCCGGAACCACACCCCAGGTCAGCCCAGACACTTTTTGTGCCTGAATTAATATTGTTGTTTTTGATTAAAGTAACAGCTTCCTCTAAAGTCATCTGGATTTATTTTATAAAATGTTTCTTATCACCTTCCTTAAAAGCGGTTCTGAATATTCCTACAGCAAAAGTTGTAGTATTTATCCAGAAGACAGAAAGAGGAATTAATACTATTCTATCATCCATTTCCATGCAGCCTTTACAGATATGTTAACTCCTTCCAAAGCCAATTCATCATCTTCTTCAGCAGTAATTATCCATCCGTTATCTACCTTGCAATAAGCACACGCTTTCAATAATCCTTTTATTTCCCGCTGTTTTGTTTCAGGATTTTCAAGCGACCAGCAAATTTGTACCGGTATAGCCTGGCCACCTTCAGGGTAAACAATAAAATCACATTCAGAAGACACTTCCGTATAATAATAGATATTGGTATTATAAATATTCCCGTACCGGCGGTATAACTCCCAAAACAAACAGTTTTCAAGTAACATCCCTTTATTGCCGGAATATTTCATTGTATTAGAGTTAAGTAAACCGTTATCAATCCA
>JBDTEK010000247.1:0-4876 GCA_039922575.1 Ginsengibacter sp. | reverse complement strand
GTTTGTGGAGTTGGAAAATTTTCAATTTCGATTACCGCCGGTTGTATAACCGCTCAGCAAGCTTTGACAGTACACTTCTGCTTAATCCATTTTTACAGTATTCTTTCAATACAGCACTGGTAATGGGCATGAGCCTGAGTTTCAATGCTGTTCATTCTAATCCAAAAAACCCTAAATTGATAAGCACTTTAAAAGCAAACCTGGAAGAATCCGGGCTTCCTTATGGCATATTAAAAAATAAAGGTAAAAATTCACAGAACGGCAATTTTTTCAATAAGTATTTAAAAGATTTTGTAAAGATAGACGGCGAGTACACTTATACGATTAATCATGTAAAATCGGCCATTGCCTTCCGGGCATTCGCGGGAGTAGGGATTCCCATATCAAAGAGCGACACTACTCTTCCATTTTTTAAACAATATTTTGGCGGCGGCCCCAACAGCATGCGGGGCTGGCCTGTAAGAGGAATTGGTGTGGGTGGCCAATCGCTGGCAACTTACAACAACAGGCTTTTCAATGATCGTACCGGAGATATTCAGTTAGAAGGTAATGCGGAATACCGTTTCAATGTAGCCCCTCTTTTTTCGAACTCTATCCTTTTTAAAATGGCGCTATTTACTGATATTGGCAATGTATGGAATTTTAAAAATACCCGTCCCGATGGGGGAAATGACACTACTCAATTTAAGTTTCAAAATTTATATAAGCAACTCGGAGTCTCTTCGGGCGTGGGTTTTCGTTTCGATTTCAATTACTTTTTATTAAGGTTTGATGTAGGATTCAGAATGAAAAGGCCGGATATTATAAAAAACGACGGATGGCAAATACCGGATATCTCCTTCAGGCATTTATTTAATTCTTCCACTTTAGATCGCCAATGGCGGTACGAAAATTTTAATGCAACAATTGGAATTGATTATCCGTTTTAATGCGATGAAAAATCTGATGAAGTTGAAAGAGAAGGTATTTTGAATGATTTTTAAAAAAAATAAATGATACAACTTACAGTTCCTCAATTAATTACATAAAAAATTACAATCGCCATGCAATACTGAAAATAAATCAATATTTTTGTGGTTTCAAAACCCTATGCTTTACACCGCTACCTCTCCCTTTTTCTCTAAAATAATTTTCTATTATTGATGCAATTCTAAGGATTTAAGTATAAGAGTTAATAAATCAAAAAGCTATATAAATCTCGAATTTAAAAACCAGATTAAAATAAATTATAAGTCCCGCAATTGAAAGACCACATAAATGGGGCTGTTTTACAGCCCCATTTTATTTCGAAAGCGGTAGTAAATTTATTTTACTATAATGAATTGTGACAACAGTAAGTGCGTAAAACAAAATATCATATTTCTTTCAACTGCCTCCTAACAACTTACCCATTTTTTATTTTGCTTCCAGAGGCATTAATTTTTCTTCTTTTCGAAGCGATTTTTCCAGAACAAAAGTGGCAAATGGAATTAATGAAGCAAGGAAAGCAACAACTGTTTTCTTAAAGCCCCAATCCAAATTAATTTTTGCACTGATCAATCCGAGCAGATAAAGCATAAATAGCAATCCATGAACCCATCCTGTATATTTTACCGCATCAGGGAAACCGGCAAAATACTTCAATGGCATGGCAATGAACAAAAGCACTATATAAGAAATCCCTTCAATAATAGCTATCAATCTGAACCGCCCAATGGGAGTATTGGAAAATTTCCACATAATTTATTTATTTTTTATTCAGCCAAAAATAGTCTGTTGTAAGCAATTCCCACGAAAGTAACAATGGTACTTCAATCGAAGAAAAAACAAAAGAAATTTAGCATTTAGTTCAGGTTTGAGCTTCGAGCTTTGAGCTATTTTATAAGCCGCAGCATCAGCACATCATGAGAAGCTATTTTATCAACAACTGGTTTTTGAGTATCGCCCATAAAACCTTTACTCCATAAATTTTTAATCTTGTAATTGGCCACAGAAGCATCCATTTTTTTATTGGTAAGAGAATCAAGAATTACATTTTTCTTCCAATTAAAATTAATTTGTTTGGGATTTTGAGCGCGGTTTAGAAAACAAATTGCCCAATCATTATTGCTTAATGGTTTTGCAAAAATTTCAAGGCTATCATTATCGCTAAACTTGAATCCTTCGACGCCTAATGAATCCTGGTCTATTGCAATCACTTCTTTATTGGTGAGTATCGAATTGGTAGCGTGTGTCATTTTCGTCAGGTCGTTTCCTGCTATTAAAGGAGCCGCCAGCATACACCAAAGAGAAAAATGTGATCTGTCTTCATTTACTGTCATTCCGTTGCCAACTTCCAGCATATCAGGATCATTCCAATGACCAGGGCCAGCATATTTTCTCAACCCATTTTGCATTTCAACAATGGACATTACACCTAATTGCTTCCACCTTCCATGATCCTTCACACCCTCAAATTTAGCAGTAATATCTCCGGTAGTACGCCAAAGATGACCTACATTTTTCGCCCATTCCCAGGGTTTATTCCGCCCCCATTCGCACAGGCTGAAAATGACAGAATGACCTGCCTGCTTTAGCGCTTTGCTCATGGTAGTGTAAGCTTCTTTAGCATTAATTCCTTCTGTATTACACCAATCAAATTTGAGATAATCAACCATCAGGCTTGCATAAAAGCGTGCGTCCTGGTATTCATATCCGCGAGTTCCAGGATAACCTGCGCAGGTCTTTGTGCCGGCACAATTATACAATCCAAATTTTAACCCTTTGGAATGGACAAACTCGATTAAAGATTTTAATCCAAAAGGAAATTTCTCAGGATCAGGAACGAGATTACCACCTTCATCCCTTTCTTTAGCCATCCATCCATCATCCAGAATAATATAATTATAACCTGCATCTTTCATTCCAGAAGCAACCATGGCATCTGCTGTATTCCTTATTAACTGATCATTAATTTCTGTCTGAAAAGTGTTCCAGCTATTCCAGCCCATAGGAGGCGTGAGAGCAAGTCCTTCAAACTTTTGAGCTTTGATTATTGCGAAACAAAAAAGTAAGGCAATAAGTAATAGGCAGTTTTTCATTTTCATCATTTTTATTTTTTATCTATTACAATATACACAACCTGTACTGAAGGAAATGTTCCCCCGATGGTTTCTCAGCAATTGCCCTCTGGAAAAATACGAGTTGCATCAAAAAGGTGAAAAATAAAAGTTTTTTTCTCATTACTAATTTTTAGAAAACACGTGAAAAAATCTATACAAGATTCTCCTTTATATACTTTATGCTCTTTGAAATACTGTCAAATGGAGAACCGGGGCATTTATCCTGCTCTACAAAAAAGTATTTCATACCGGCTTCATTTTTATGTTTAAAAATTTCTTTGAAATTAATAATTCCGTTGCCAACTTCTGTAAAGGCCTGTGCAGCAGTGTTATCCATATCTTTCACATGCCACAAAGGAAATCTTCCTGGATGTTTTTTGAAAAGCGCAATGGGATCCTGGCCTGCTTTCTTCACCCAATAAATATCCATTTCCATTTTTACTAAATTTTCATCTGTAGCCATTAAAATATCATAAGGATAGGTATCGCCTTGTTTTACAAATTCAAAATTATGGTTGTGGTAACATAATTGAATACCCGATTTTTTACATCTTTCTCCCGCAATATTTAATTGATCGGCTACATATTTATAATGATCCAGATCTCCACGCTCTGCCTCAGACAAGTAAGCGCATACCATGTATTTTAATCCAACCTCCGCCGCATCATCAACCGTTTTATCCCAATCGTGCAGAATGGTTCCTTTCATAATTGCGCCATTAATTTTCTCTTCTCCAAGCCTGTAATGACTGCTCGGCATCACAAGGTCATTTTGTTCTAAAACCTTTTTAAACGCTGCAGGGCTCATTCCATAAAACTTTTCTGTTCCGGTATAAGTCGCGCCTTCCACAGAGTTGTATCCGATTTGTGCAACGCGGGCTATAGTAGCGGAAGGATCTTTATCCATCGCATCGCGAACGGTATAAAGCTGAAGCCCTATCAATGGCGGCTTTGATTTAAAAGCAGAAGGAGCGATCATCAATCCTGCAGAAAGAACTGACGTAGCTTTTAGAAATGAACGTCTTGTTGTCATGTTTTTAAATTTAAATTACGATTACAATTTTTGATTTTATTTTATACATCCATTTTAAATCCGGAACCAAAACTTTCATCATTTCTTTTGCAATTAATTTATTTCCTGCATTGGGAGGATGTATGCCACCAACAGTAAGAATTCCTTTTTCTTTATTTTCCGGATTTTTTTTCAAATCGTAATCAAGATAAGCTTTTCGCATTTTAATTAACCGGCAATTATATTTTGCAACAAGACCGACAACCAATTTTGCATCATAATTCAGATCGCCATCTTTACGATTGGTCTCCTCACTTCTTTTGTTGAAGAATGGTAGGAAATCTGAAACAGTACCCGTAGGCATTACGTCCGCAATAACATCCGGAGATATAACGTTTTTGGTTTCCAATCATTCAGAAAAAAGCTGATAGATTCTGCCACTCCCGGATCATTTGGGATATAAATAATCCATTCCGGCGCATTACCATTATTTTATTACCATGATTATTACCTGGATTACCAGTCGAAGGTGCAATAGCTATTCCCAAAAATTGAATAAACACAGCCACAATTATAACTAACACAAACATAGAAATGGAAGTTGCCTCTCAAGAGGGGAAAAAACACCCCGTTTTAATAAAGATCATTTTCTTTTACCTTTATTTTTTTTGGTACAATCTTGGTAAATTAACAAAATATCTTATCTAATCTTTCATTTAAAATGTAGCTGCAAATAAGTTTACTTTAAATTAACCTATTCTAAAGAATGTATGTTGTACAGAAA
>JBDTEK010000246.1:0-7386 GCA_039922575.1 Ginsengibacter sp. | reverse complement strand
GCGCTGCAAACTCTTCCATCCAAAAGCCGGTTTTTTGTCCTGTATTTCCTAACTCACTGTGTGATGTCAATACCATTAATACTTTCATTATTATGTTTTTTGTTATTTATTATTATATCCTTTTTACTTCTTACAACTTCCAATTGCCTACTGCAAATTTATTTTTTACAAATTTACCTTAACCCGTTTTAATGCTAATACAATATTATCAGTAATTCCTCTGGCATTCCTCAATCTGTTATCGCAATTATCCGTGCGATGGCCGGATAAACGTAGGAGCGATCGGGTACCCTTGAATTTTTTGTGCCTCGAGCATCTGTTGGCCTCTCGCCAACAGATTTTTTCTGTTCGCACCAAAGGCTAAGGAAGTATTAAATATAGATTCAGGGCTTTAAATTTTGCTATTTCAGCATCAATCTGCAGTTCAGGCTATTTCTTTCTATATTTTTTCGTTGGATTTCTACTCATATGGAATACTGAGGAGATAAATATCACTTTTTTCTGTTTAAGGACATAATAAACAACTTTAAATGGAAAACCGGCAACAGCAGCTTCCCTAAAGCCTGCTCTTATTCTTGTAAATATTTCCGGATTCAATTTTATTTTTTCAATAGTTGCATTTACAGCATTTCGAAACGAACTCCTAAGCCATCTGACCTTAACTCATACCATACAAATGACTCACTATATTCAACTTCAGCCTCCTTATGAAAAATGACTTGAAAATCCATTTATTTTTTGAGGAAATTGAGTTGATGAATTGCCTTTTTTTGTACTTCTTCCCAGGAATACCCCTCGGTTTTGCCTTGCTTATATTCATTTTTGCGGCGTATCATTTCTTCTACAAATTCATCATTACGGATATCGTTTTCTTCTTCTATTGTATCTTCTACCAAAATATAAATTGCCCGTACCTTCTGATCATCTGCATCCCTGATATAGTCAAATAGTTTCCTTCGAATAATTGCGGTATCCATAAACAAGATTAATTAAAAATTCTTTTATGTGTCTCAAAGATAAGTAAAATACAAATTTCTACTTTATTATCGGCAACCAACCATCTACCGTTTGCAGGGGAATACCTTCCGTGATTTTAAACTTAACAGCCGGTTTTTTGTCCTGTATTTCCTAACTCACTGTGTGATGTCAATACCATTAATACTTTCATTATTATGTTATTTAATGACTATCCGCTTTTAGGTGCAAGATGCACCATGAGTATAAAGTGGCGCCGTTTAGGAGGTATGATACACGCTTCCTTCGATTAAATTTATAACAAAATTCGTTTAGATAAGTTTGCATATAGGTTTTTCTTTTACGCTAAATTAGTTTGCACCTAATTGCGGATAGTCATTTGTTTTTTGTTATTTCTTATTATATCCTACTTACTTCCAATCAGCCAAATCATACAAATAGTAATTCAGACAAAAAAAACCGTTTCTTTTGAAACGGTTTTGATTAAATGTTATGTATTCTGATTACGATATAATATCAGGATCTTTCGATTTGAATATTAATTTTCTGCCAAAAATAAATAAATGAATGACTGCAAAAATCAATGAGAAATAAAATAAAGCGTTGTCCTGCACTTCTGATGTATAATGATGAGCAAAAGCAACACCAATAAGCAATACATCTAAAAATATTCCACTCATGCCAACTATTTTGTGAGCTTTGGCGTCAAACTTTCCTTTGTTTAAATGGCTTTTCTTCATGCCATAACCTAAATAAACATCCAGCCCGATTATCATCCAGACTATTAAACGAATCCATGTATCATAAGGCAGGTAAACCATCATGCCAAGACATACAAGCACACCAAGTATAGGGATCAGAGGTACAAACGGTACCCTGAAGGCACGAGGCGCATCTTTCATGCTGTTGCGCATTACCAGTACGCCAAGGCATACTAAAATAAAGGCGAATAAAGTGCCAATACTTGTCATTTCTCCTACTATCCTTCCAGGAACAAATGCTGCAAAAGCACTCACAAAAAGCATAAATAATAAATTGGATTTATAAGGTGTTCTGTGTTTAGGGTGTATTTGAGAAAATACTTTAGGTAATAAGCCATCAGTACTCATTGAATAAAACACCCTGCTTTGTCCTAAAAGCATAACCAGGATTACCGAAGAATACCCTAATAAAATTCCGATAATTATAGCAGTATTTAACCAGGGATACGCAGGAGAAACAAGCCCATCCACACCCACAGGTCCCATTTGCTTAATGGCAATAGCCACCGGCGCTAAATCGCTACTACCACCTACGTTAAACATTTTATAGTTGGCCACTCCGGTCATTACATAAGCGAAGAAAATATAGAGAACGGTACAAATTGCCAGCGAACCTAAAATACCAATTGGCATTGCTTTCTTCGGATTTTTAGTTTCCTGCGCTGCCGTAGATACTGCATCGAAACCGATATAGGCGAAGAAGACAACCGCCGCCGCCCGTATTATGCCCGACCATCCAAAGCTGCCAAAAGTACCTGTGTTCTTAGGAATTAAGGGTTTTAAATTTTCAGGCCTTATATATTTCATTCCAATCACAACGAAAACAATCACGATAGACACTTTTAATATTACGATAATACCATTTACCCATGCCGATTCGCTCGTGCCCCTGATAAGAACCAGAGACATCACTACAACAATGAAAATAGCGGGTAAATTAAAAAAACCGGAGACCATATCACCGTTGGCCAGTTGAACTGTATCAAAAGGGGTCATCATTAATTCAGGAGGAAGAGCTACTCCAAATGATTTGAAAAGCTCGCCGAAATACCCTGCCCAACTTGATGCTACAGTGGCGGCGCCCACTGCATATTCCAATACTAAATCCCATCCTATTATCCAGGCAATGTATTCGCCCATAGTAGCGTAAGAGTAGGTGTAGGCGCTTCCGGCAACAGGTATCATGGAGGCAAACTCAGCATAACACAAACCGGCAAAAGCACAGCCAACAGCGGCAATAATAAATGAGATCATAATGCCTGGCCCGGCATAATTAGCCGCTGCCATACCGGTGATAGAAAATAATCCTGCTCCGATCACTGCACCGATTCCTAATGCGACTAATGAAACCGGGCCGAGGGTTCGTTTCAAAGTTTGGCTTCCGGTCGCCGATGCTTCATTAAGTAAAACATCCATTGGTTTTCTTATGAACAAACTCATAATTGTGCTTGGTTTTGTTTAAAAGTTTTTGTGAAAATTATTTGGAAAAATAAGGAATAAATTAAAAAGTAGTGTAAAAGATTTATTAACGGTTCGGAAATAATACTTTGAGTCAAGCTTTATATGCGGGAAAAGATTCCTTCATAAGATGCAGCAATTTACATGAAGATGCCTGAAGGTTCTTCTTTTTGCTTCGCAAAAATTTTTTCTCACGAATTTGCAAAAGGCACATAGGTGTACAAAGGAGTAATTAACCTCCAAATATTTTTTTCTTTGAGAAGTACTGTACATTGTTTATGTAAGGCTAATTTAATTTCTCCTAAATTGTACTATAGCTATTTTTTTTTTCTTGACCGCAGAATTGTTAATGCTGCCTTTTCAGAAAAAGATAATTTATTACATTCTATTTATTAGTTTTGGCAACTTCTTATTTTAACTGTATTTATGAATAAAAGAAAAAGCGGGCTTCTTGTATTTATTACTCTTACGATAGCGGCTGTATTTCATTTAATTGATATTTATAATTTCAATAGCCTCTCTCCTTTATTTCTGAGAACCTTGCGATGGATATTTACCGCCTCTTTAATTCTTTATGCGATTTATAAGAAGTCACTTACCACCTGGATATTGACGAGCATGGTAATAGGCGTGGAAATAGGATTGGATTTCCCCATGTTTGCCAAAAATTTAAAAGTACTCAGCAATGTGTTTTTGAGAATGGTGAAAACAATCATAGCGCCTATTCTTTTTTCAACTTTGGTAGTAGGTATTGCCGGTCATTCCGATTTAAAACAGGTGGGCAGAATGGGATGGAAATCTATAGTTTATTTTGAAGTGGTAACTACCATCGCATTAATAATCGGGCTTATTGCCATTAATATTTCTCAGGCCGGCGTGGGTATTCATATACCTGCCGACTTTCATGAAGAACTTCCGGTAACCGTACCACAGGGCTGGCAGGATGTGATACTGCATATTTTTCCGGAAAATATTGTAAAATCGATGTACAATGGGGATGTATTGCCTATTGTAGTATTTAGCGTTATATTCGGAATTGCTTTGGCTATGGTGAAGGAACAAAAGCGCAAACCGATGCTGCTGTTTTCTGAGAGCCTGGCAGAAACGATGTTTAAATTCACCAATATCGTAATGCACTTTGCTCCTTTTGGAGTAGGTGGTGCTATAGCTGTAACTGTGGGCCACCTGGGAGTTGATATCCTTTTTTCTCTTGCAAAATTGTTGCTTACGCTGTATGCAGCATTAATTGTATTTATTGGAGGCGTGCTTTTTACTATTGCTTATTTTATGAAAATTCCTATCCGCCAGTTTATAAGAGCGGTGTCAGAACCTGTATCCATTGCATTTGCAACTACCAGTTCAGAATCTGCACTTCCAATAGCTATGGAAAATATGGAAAAATTTGGTGTGCCACGTAAAATTGTTTCGTTTGTTTTACCTACAGGTTATACTTTTAATCTGGATGGCACTACTTTATATCTTTCGCTCGCAAGTATTTTTGTAGCACAGGCGGCTGGTATGCATATGCCTTTTGGAACGCAACTTATTATGGGGTTAACGTTGATGCTTACCAGTAAAGGAGTGGCAGGCGTACCAAGAGCATCTTTGGTGATCTTATTGGGAACTGTTTCATCTTTTGGACTGCCGGTATGGCCTGTAATGGCGATTTTGGGAATTGATGAATTGATGGATATGGCGCGTACTTCGGTAAATGTGATCGGGAATATGTTGGCAAGTTGTGTGATTGCCAGGTGGGAAGGAGAGTTTGATCATGAAAAAGCTTTGGCTTTTGTTCCCGATTAAAAGTAATTTATATTTCTTTTAAAAAACTTTGTGGTTTCTTCATTCGTTCTGTATCAGTACCTTACAAATTAAATTTCAAATAAGTGAACTTGTTGCACATTTTAGGAATAAGCATAAAAGAATTACTGAATCCCCAGTTTTATATAGAAAATGGCGGATTATGGATGATTATTTTCATTGTATTTGCTGAGACTGGATTATTCGCCGGATTTTTCTTGCCGGGTGATGCGCTACTTTTTGTTACCGGTATTTATAGCGATCAAATAATAAGCGGTGCTCTTTTTCCAAGTACCAATGAGTGGATGGATCTTGGAATATTATGGATACTTATTACGGTTGCAGGTATTCTTGGAAATTTTGTAGGTTATTGGTTTGGATGGAAAAGTGGTCCATTTTTATATGAGAGAAAAGATTCTTTTTTCTTTAAGAAAAAGCATTTAATGCAGGCGCATGATTTTTATGAAAAAAACGGTGGAGTCGCTATTATTATCGCACGCTTCGTGCCTTTCATCCGAACATTTGCGCCTATAGTTGCGGGCATTGTTCGAATGGATAAAAAGAAGTTTACTTATTACAACATTGTGGGCTGTATGTTGTGGGTGGCAAGCATGTTATTGGCTGGCCATTTTTTACAAAGGCTCATCATGAAAGAATTTGCGTTTGATTTGAAAGAACACCTCGAAGTAATTGTAATTATAATTGTAGTGCTCACCACTTTCCCTGTATTATGGAAATTGTTTTTTTCAAAGAAAAAGCCGCCATTGGCTAAATAGTCCTTCCCGAATTCTAATTCTGCAATGTTCGTGTTATGAAAGTGCTCATTATAAGGTTTTCTTCAATTGGTGATATTGTACTAACGACACCGGTTATACGCTGTTTGAGAAAAAAATACCCTGACGCAACCATTGACTATCTAACCAAAAAAAAATTTGCAGGAATTATTCAGTCTAATCCTTATATAGATAATGTGCTTTTGCTGTCAGAGGATCTTAATGAAACCATTATAGCAATCAGCAGTAAACATTATGATCACATAATTGACCTCCATCATAACCTGCGCACGTTTCAAATTAAACGCGCACTAAAAAAAAATATATTCAATTCATACAGTAAATTAAATATCGAAAAATGGATATTTACTAATTTTAAGGTGAACCTGATGCCACACAAACACATTGTTGACCGTTATCTTGATACTGTTGCAGGTTTGGGAGTTGTAAATGATGGCCTGGGATTGGATTTTTTTATTCCTGAAAATGAAAAGGTTAAAGCAAAAGACATTCCTTTTTCTCATACCCACGGTTATGTTGCCATTGCAATTGGCGCTGCACACAATACCAAAAAGTTACCCATTGAAAAATTAAAGGAGTTGGTTTCAAAAATTGAGTATCCCATTATTCTTTTAGGCGGCAAAGAAGATTTATTGAATGGCGATAAAATTGCCGGGGTAGATTCTGTGAAAATATATAATGCCTGTGGCAAATTTTCTTTGAATGAATCAGCGGATATTATCAGAAATTCTAAATTGATCATTAGCCACGATACAGGATTAATGCACATTGCCGCGGCTTTCAAAAAGAATATTCTTTCAGTGTGGGGCAATACGGTTCCATCATTTGGAATGACTCCTTATAAAACTGACTATGAAATTTTTCAGGTTAATAAATTAATGTGCCGTCCTTGCAGCAAGACAGGCTTTGATGAATGTCCTTTAGGGCATTTTAAATGCATGAACAATCAATCAATGGATGCTATCAGTGAAAAAGCTCATTCTTTTGTTAAGAAATAATCTCCTTAACTTTTTATTTCAAATCCGATTATCATTTTTACAGATAATTTTTTTTAAGTGATGGGAATGAGATTTTTAATTCTTTTATTTTTTTGTTTTCAATTTTCACTCCTTTGTTTTTCCCAAAAAATGATGGTGAAAGTTTATTTGGAAAATAAAGTGTCCAATCCGGAAAGTGATACGATCTATTATGATTTCAATAAGAAATTAACCTGGCATGATTACCAGGGAAAACCAGATATGAATAGTTTTGCCGGAGCAATAACTTCCTCCGGTTTTGCATTCAATTCTCATATGAATTTTGACAGAGATCATATTAATCTTACAATTGGTGTCTATACTTTTTTTAGCAAAAAGGATTCATGGAAAAAGCCAAATATCAATACAGATTATCATTTGCTTCATGAGCAGCATCATTTTGATATTACCAGAATGGGTGCGCAAAAACTAGTGAAAGAATTACAAAAGGTAAATTTCACCAAAGCAAATTACAGCGCATTGCTAAGCTCTGTTTTTAATAAAGTGTATGATGAAAATATTGCTCTGCAACATCAATATGACAGAGAAACGAAAAACAGCATGGATGTAAAAAAACAATTA
>JBDTEK010000245.1:0-6485 GCA_039922575.1 Ginsengibacter sp. | reverse complement strand
TTTTTATAATGGTTATGATCCTGAATTTACCTGGTGGATGAAAAAAACATATCCTGATACAGATTCTTCGCTGGCGGCTTATGCCAAATGGCTTTCATTACAACCTGTAGCTAAGGCCGATAAAGCTATGGATAGTTCAGGAATTATTGGACATCCGGTAGGACTTGAAAAAATTGATCAATTATTAAAATCAGAAATGATTCCTTATTCACCTGAAGAATTAATAAAAATAGCCTACAAAGAATTTGCGTGGTGTGATAGCGAAATGTTGAAAGCGTCGCGACAAATGGGTTATGGAAATGATTGGAAAAAAGCTTTGGAAAAGGTGAAAGAGAATTATGTGGCTCCAGGCGACCAACCACAATTAATCGATCATCTCGAAGAGCACGCGATTGCATTTATAGATAGCCTCGGATTGGTAACCATTCCGCCATTAGCGAGGGAATCATGGAGAATGGACATGCTCACAACTGAACAGCAGAAGTTTGCTTCTTACTTCCTGGGCGGCCCTGAAATATTGGTAGCCTATCCTACAGATGAAATGAATTATGAAAGTAAAATGATGAGCCTGAGAAGTAATAACCTGGGTTTTGCCAATGCTGAAGTTTATCATGAACTGATTCCCGGGCATAACCTCCAGTTTTTTATGGGACGGCGATATAAACCTTATCGCAGGGTTTTCGACACACCATTCTCTGCGGAAGGATGGGCTTTCTATTGGGAAATGATGATGTGGGATAAAGGATTCAACAATACGCCTGAAAAAAAGATAGGTTCATTGTTCTGGCGCATGACACGATGTGCCCGTATTATTTTTTCTCTCAATTATCATATGGGAAAATGGACTCCACAACAATGCATTGATTACCTTGTTGATCGTGTTGGGCTTGAGAGAGCCAGTGCGGAATCTGAAGTTCGCCGCTCTTTTACCGGCGGTTATGGACCTTTGTACCAACTTGCATATATGTTTGGCGCTTTACAAATGCACTTACTACACCATGAAATGGTTGACAGTAAAAAGATGACAGACAGAGAATTTAATGATGCTTTTCTGCGTGAAAATACCATACCAATAGAAATGTTTCGTGCCATAATTACACAACAAAAATTGCCTGAAAATTTTACTACACAATGGCGTTTTTATGATAAATGATTTTTTAAAAATTATTCTTCAAGTGGGAGTGGTAAACAAACAAATAATTAAGATTTTAATTTAAAAAATCGAAGTAGTCATCAACTATTTTTAAAAACTCATTTCATCAACGCTGGGGCTGTATGACTCCCGGAATAGGTATATCCGGCAAACGAAAAAATACACCTAATTGTGCTCTGTGTATGAATGGGTTGGGAATCGAAGAATGACGCACCGTCACCGGAGCATTGATAAGAAGATTTATAATTTTTAATCCCGCTAATTTTTATTGTGGAATCATGAATGAAGAAAGTTTACTTAGTTTCTGTTTTTGGGTGGGAGTGGTTTTAGCTTCAATCCGGTCATAAACAGGGTTACCCAATTCTTCTGCCAATTCTTTATAAATTTTGCCTGGTTTTTTATGGTAACTTCTTTTATCTCTGAAGTGAGCAACACTGCAATGATGCCATCTTCTTCCGTCGTCTGCATTTTTCGATTCATTGGTAGTAATAAAGCGCCGGCGCTTCTTTCCCTACAAAACTCCGTGAACTATTCAGCAATCCTTCTACAAACCATTTAAATCCAACAGGCACTTGCTCTACTTTTCGTTTAATCGTCTCCGTTAGACGGTCTATCATTTGGCTGCTTTGTAAAGTTTTTCCAACCATTGTTTTTTCTTTCAATTGTGGACGATGACTAAAAAGATAAAATATGCATACTGATTAATAATGATTAAGAGACAATATAACCCTGCATATTTCGACTCGATGCGTATTATCAGGAAAAGAAGTGTTGTAGTAAAAAATCAGAAGCATCTTTTAAATGTAGGTAATTGAATCCTAATAATAGTAGCTAATAGCCAATACTAAAAAGCATGAAAATAAATCCAGATCAAAAAATTGCCATCCGGTCAGAAGTGTTAGCCGAAAGTTTACCCGGTTTTCGTATTGAATGTATCTGCTGTATTTTTCCTGGTTTAATCCTTTTTTTTTTATTTTTTTTTTTATGGATAAATTAAAATAACTAAACTTTGTATAAGAATCTGGACAGGTGGGCTTAAAAAGTTTTTCTTTGATTTTCATTCAAATAATATCTTTCCAATCTACATTTCGAATTCCTAAAAGTCAGGAGCAATTATAAAATAGTAAAACAATGATAAAGCATAATTCAATAAAAAAGTTGGCTGCACTTTCTTTATTGGTAATCGTTTTTGCTGGTTGTAAAGGCAAAAAACAGGGGAGTGCTGAAGCAAACGCCGGAGCCGCACCGATGGCATTGCCTTATAAAGTAGCCACGGTATATTCAGGAAAAGCGACTATGCGTTATTCATTTCCGGCAACTATACAGGGTGAACAGAATGTAGAAATAAGACCAAAAGTAGATGGCTTTATAGAAAAGATTTATGTTGATGAAGGTGCGAACGTTCGTAAGGGCCAACGGCTTTTTAAGCTTAATAACCCTCAGTATGAGCAAACAGTAAGAAGTGCAGCAGCCGCAGTTAAAATTGCTGAAGCAGATGTTTTATCCGCGCAAATGAATGTGGAAAAAGTGAAACCATTGGTAGATAAAAATATCATCAGTAAATATGAACTGGAGGCTAATCAATACGCACTTACCTCGAAACAGGCAGCATTGGCATCGGCCAGGGCAGACCTTTATAATGCAAAAGTAAACTTGGGTTATACAACTATTAACAGTCCGTCAAACGGCGTGGTAGGAACGATTCCTTTTAAAGTGGGAAGCCTTGTCAGCAGCACAGCCGGCAATGCTTTAACAACAGTGTATAATACCACAAACGTGTATGCTTATTTTTCCCTTAATGAAAAACAATTGCTCAGTTTTTCAAGAGCAGTACAAGGTAAAACCCTGCAGGATAAATTGGCTACGATGCAGGATGTAACACTCGTGCTTGCCGATGGAACTACCTACACTCATAAAGGCAGAGTTACCACATCTTCTGGTATGGTAAACACTGAAACGGGCAGTGTAAATTTTAGAGCAACATTTCCGAATCCTGACGGGCTTATCAGAAGCGGCAGCAGTGCCACTATTGAAATTCCTATCCCTTTGGATACAGCTATTCTTGTGCCTCAGATTGCTACGTTTGATTTACAGGGAACCAAGTTTGTCTATAAAGTAATAGACCAGGATAGTATTGTAAATTCTGCAATTACGGTGGATGAAATAAGTATTGGTAATTTGTATATAGTAAGGAATGGGTTAAAATCAGGTGATGTTATAGTGGTTGAAGGTGTAGGTAGTTTGAGGCCTGGAACACTTATAAAACCTATTAAAGTGAACACTGATAGTTTATATATGAATGTCGGCAATGCAAAAAAATGATTACATCATATTAATAAATCAGAAGGGGCGAGTTAAGAATTGTTGATCAAAAATATTTGAATAAAAAACAAGTCGAAAAAATTTGTATTAAAAATTATGTTTAAAACATTCATCGAACGACCGGTTTTGTCAACTGTGGTATCAGTAATGATAGTGATAATAGGCATCCTTGCTTATACGGGATTACCGGTTACCCAATACCCGGAGATTGCCCCGCCAACAGTGACTGTTTCGGCCAGTTACACCGGAGCGAACGCTGATGTTATTTTAAATAATGTGGTGGTTCCTTTAGAAGAGCAAATCAATGGTGTGGAAGGAATGACCTACATCACTTCTACCGCAACAAACGATGGCGCTGCCTCTATAACCGTTTACTTTAAACTGGGAACCAATACAGATATCAATGCCGTGAATGTGCAAAACCGGGTACAGAGGGCGATAAGCCTTCTTCCAGCCGAAGTGGTGCAGGCGGGAGTTACTGTTTCCAAACAACAAAGCAGTAATCTTTTGTTCTTCTCATTAAAGAGCGATAATCCTGATTATGATGCTACCTTCCTAAGCAATTATGCTAACATCAATATAGTTCCTGCTATAAAAAGAATTAATGGAGTAGGTGGTGTAAATGTGTTTGGAGCCAAGGATTACTCTATGCGTATCTGGCTGAAACCTGATGTGATGGCTACTTATGGACTTACCCCTGCCGATGTGGTAAATGCCCTTTCTCAGCAAAACATTGATGCTGCCCCAGGCAAGTTTGGCGAAAACAGCAAACAGGTTTTTCAATATACCATCAAGTATTCTGGCCGCTTAAAGGACACTACTCAATTTGGAAATATTGTAATGCGGGCTACCAATAACGGACAAATATTAAGGTTGAAAGATATTGCCCGGATTGATTTGGGGTCTTTAACCTACTCGTCCACGCAAAGTACCGATGGCCAACCTTCCGCGGTTATTTCAGTAAGCCAGACAGCAGGTTCTAATGCTCAAACTATAATAGATCAAATTATCAAAACTTTAGATGATGCATCGGTTTCATTTCCAAAAGGGATAAGTTATATCTCCCTGTTTAATGTAAACGATTTTTTAAGCGCTTCCATCGGTAAAGTGGTAGAAACTTTAATCATTGCCTATATTCTGGTGTTCTTAGTGGTGCTGCTTTTTCTACAGGATTTCCGTTCGGCCATTATTCCCGCCATTTCAATAATTGTATCCATTATAGGTACGTTTGCATGCCTCAGCCTTTTTGGTTTTACTATTAATTTATTGACTCTTTTTGCCTTGGTATTGGCAATAGGCATAGTGGTAGATGACCCGATAGTGGTGGTGGAAGCGGTTAACGCCGAATTGGAAGAAGGTGCTGAATCGGCAAAGAAAGCATCTATTGATACCATGAAACACCTCAGCAGCACTATTGTAGCCATTACGCTGGTAATGGCGGCTGTGTTCATACCGGTTTCATTTATCGGTGGTTCGGCAGGTGTGTTTTTTAAACAATTCGGACTAACGCTTGCATCTGCTATTATCATTTCCGCTATTAATTCTCTTACAACGACCCCTGCTTTATGTGCGCTTTTTTTAAAACCAAAAAAAGATTTGAGTGGTAAAAAGAAAAATTTTGTTCAACGATTTAATGCGGGGTTTAATAGCGGCTTCAATTCGCTAAAAGGAAAATACCAACAATCCGTTGGATTTTTTTCCCGCAAAAAATGGATAGTTCCTGTTGCTGTTCTTGCTTCATTGGCCTTATTAATTTTCTTTATGAAAACCACACCGGCAGGGTTTGTACCCGATGAAGACCAGGGATTTATTTTTGCCGATGTTAGCCTTCCGCCAGGGATTGCCCTTGATAAAACCACTACTGTGGCCAATGAAGTAAATCGTATTGCTTCAGGCATTCCGGTAATAAATCACACAGCAGTTATAACAGGAGTCAGTATCATTAATGGCAGTGGTAGCAATTATGCGTTGCTTCTCCTTAAATTAAAACCCTGGAACGAAAGAAAAGGTATCAGCATCAAATCGGTAATAGGGCAGTTATTTCAAAAAACGGCAGGTATAAAGGATGCTCAGGTTTTGTTTTTTGCCCCGCCTACGGTAAGCGGATTTAGCGCTACAGGAGGTTTCTCCATCGTGCTACAGGATAAAACCGGAGGTAGCATTGATAAATTTAATCAAATTGCACAAAAATTTTTGGGCGCATTAAATCAAAGGCCCGAAATACAATATGCAGCTACAGGTTTTAATCTCAATTATCCGCAATATTTAATGGATATAAATGTGCCAAAAGTAAAGGAAGCCGGTCTAACGGTAGGTTCTTTAATATCAACTATGCAGGGATACTATGGCGGCTTATATGCATCCAACTTTAATGAATTTGGAAAGCAATACAGGGTGATGGTACAGGCGGCTCCAGAATACAGGAACACCCCGCAAAGTATTGATAATATTTACGTGCAAAATGCGTCGGGCGTAATGGCACCAATTTCAGGATTTATCTCTCTTACCAAAACCTTTGGCCCACAAAGCGTTTCGCGTTTCAATCTTTTTACAAGCATAGCTGTAAATGGCCAGCCTAAGCCTGGTTTTTCAAATGGCCAGGCAATAGATGCCATACAGGAAGTAGCTGCTAAAACATTACCGCAAGGCTACGGATTTGATTATTCAGGGTTATCAAGGGAAGAGAACAGCAGTGGCAACCAGACTGCATTCATTTATGTACTTTGCCTGGTCTTCGTCTATTTTCTATTGTCTGCTTTGTATGAAAGCTACCTGATTCCTTTCGCCATATTGTTTACATTACCGATTGGTTTAATGGGTACTTATCTTTTTGCAAAAATTATGGGGATAGACAATAACATTTATATCCAGATTTCTGTGGTGATGCTGATGGGCTTACTTGCAAAAAACGCGATACTCGTGGTAGAGTACGCATTGGAGCGCAGGCAATCTGGAATGAGTATTGTGGAAGCCGCTATAGAGGGAGCCGGAGCAAGATTGCGCCCTATCA
>JBDTEK010000244.1:0-3344 GCA_039922575.1 Ginsengibacter sp. | reverse complement strand
GCAATAAAATCTCATCAAGCTTTTGGGAGAAGAGCGCTTTTTGTAAAGGGTCCGTCTCCACAACGGTTTGCTTCATGATGTTTTTTATTTTGCCATATCGTTGTAAAATTTCTTCAGCCTGTGTTTTGGTGGAGTTGAATTTTGTTTCGACTTCAATGGCTTCTATGGCTGCCTGCATGTCCTCATCCAAAGAAAATTTTTCATGGTTGATTAAATAATGGATAGCCTGGTAATTGCTTATGTCAGGAAAGAGTTGCTTTATCTTTTGAATAGCTGTTGAAGCCATTGGTTCGACATTGATAAAATCCCTATCGACAAAAAGATTCAGATTTTCCGCCTTTTGTTCGATCGCTTTTTTTAATTGCGCGATACCTTTATTTTTTCTTGGATTTACCGGGATAACTAAAACCCCTAATTCCCGTTCTAGACCGGAGATATCCACCTGTATATCATTTTTACTGGCAATATCCATCATAGTAAGAGCTATAACCACAGGGCGCTTCAAATCTATGATCTGTGAACAGAAAAGAAGGTTTCTCTTTAAATTGCTCGCATCGGCAACCAATACAATGATATCAGCTTTAATGTGCGGGTCCTCATCTAATAATACCTTGTATGAAACCCATTCGTCATCACGCTTGGGATAAAGGCTGTAAGTGCCTGGCAAGTCAATTATTTTAGCCGAAAGACTTTCAGAAATTTTACTGGTTCCGGTTTTTTTATCAACAGTGACACCGGGAAAATTACCTACTTTTTGGTTTAACCCGGTAAGTGAATTAAAAAGTGAGCTCTTTCCACTGTTTGGGTTTCCAACTAAAGCAATATGAATCTGTCGGTTCAAATTTTTTTATTAATCGGCAAAAGTAACCCTATACTACTAAAATTTTTTTACGAAATCAGGAAAGAGACATTGGCACGATTATTTTTATAACATCATTTACTATTTATTCGTCATTAATTTTGAAAAAAATTACAGTTTATGAAAAGTGTGTTGCTGGTTTTAATTTTGGTTTCCCAGTTTACAGTAGGGCAACGCCTCAATAAAGCGGATAAATCTGTAATCGAAAATATTAAAACAGAAATAAGTTATCTCGCAAGCGACGAATTGCGAGGAAGACGAACCGGTACACCCGGCGAAAGAATGGCTTATGAGTTTCTTTCTACACGGTTTGAAAAAGCAGGATTAAGTCCTAAAGGGGATGGTAACGGTTTCATTCAGGCATTTGAAATCAACGAGGGGAAACAAATTTCATCTTCGAGTCACCTGGTTATTAATGACAAAGCTTTTGAGGTTGGCAACGATTTTTTTCCTCTTATTTTTAGCGGACAAGGTGTCATCAAGGCCAATGCTTCTCTCGCCTTTAAAGAAAAGGGAATGCCTTGGTTTTGGGACATACAAGATGTTCTGGAAGAAAATAAGAACAATCCACATTATGACCTATTAAATGCCATACGAAATAAAGCACTAGAATTTAGTGGCATGGGTGCCTCAGCCTGCCTTATTTTTAATTCCGGAAATGAGGATGATCAGTTAAGATTTGATGGTAAATCAGCCATGCAACCGATAAAAATACCGGTTGTTTATCTTTCAAAAAGCATTTCGCAAAACTATCTAAGCGATCAGTCAGCAAATCTTAATATTGAGTTTCAGATAACTATTGATGACAAAAAAAGAGCAGGCCATAATGTAATTGGCTATATTGATAACAACGCTGCCCATACGATAATTTTAGGCGCTCATTACGATCATCTCGGGAGTGGGGAAGACCATAATTCACTTTGGACCGGAAAACCTGCCATCCATAATGGCGCTGACGACAATGCGAGCGGAGTTGCTGCTGTACTTGAATTAGCAAAATTTTTAAAAAAATCGAATTTAAAAAATAATAATTATCTTTTTATTTGTTTTTCGGGAGAAGAACTTGGGCTGTTTGGATCAAAATATTTTACAGCACATGCGACTATTCCTCTTGAAAATGTAAACTATATGATCAATTGTGATATGGTGGGCAGATTAAATGATAGCAGCAGAGTATTAGTTGTTGGCGGTTATGGAACATCACCGGTATGGGGTAAAATATTACCTGAAAAAACAAAAGCCGTGTCTGTTACGTTTGATTCAAGTGGTATAGGGCCAAGTGATCACACATCCTTTTATTTGAGAAATATCCCGGTTTTATTTTTCTTTACCGGTACACATTCAGATTATCACAAGCCTACCGATGACGTTTATAAAATAAATTTTGTTGGAGAATTGCGTGTAATCCAATACATTCAAAATGTACTGAAGGCAACAGATAAGATGGGTAAGCTCGCTTTTTTAAAAACGCGTGAACCGCAAATGGGCACCAGTCCACACTTTAGTGTAACCTTGGGCATCATGCCGGATTATACTTATCCAGGTCCAGGAGTGCGGATTGATGCAGTTATAGATGGAAAAATCGCGAAAAACGCTGGAATGATGCCAGGAGACGTTGTTGCAAAATTGGATAATTTTACAATTACTGATATTTATAATTATATGGATGCTCTGGGTAAATATAAAAAAGGGGAGGCAGCTACGGTCACTATTTTGCGTGATAAGAAAACGAAAACTTTTGATATTATTTTTAAATAGAGAGGAATGAAGTTGCGAATCGACAACGAAGCCATGTTTGAAGATTTTTTTGATAATACCCGGTTATTGGGTATTGTAACTCCGATGGAGCAATATCGTTTTTGCTGGCACTTGAACCAGATTCTTAATTTTGATTTCAGGATAAATAATAGCATAGAAATACATCTGAATAAAAAAACACGTAATTATTTCTTTCCGGTGTATCAGTATGGTGCGCTATCAGGAACCATTCAGCATTACCTTTATAACAATGAAGATGATGGCGAATACTTACTACCAGAATTCAGGCACCTTGATTTTCTATGGATGATGAAAGACGACATTATGAAAGATGAAGAGATCAAAGATCTGGTGAGTTTGATAAAAACAGTTCCTTCGGTACAAATGGTGGTTGAACTTACTAATGAAAAAATTAAGAATAAGCAGCATTTGATATTTTAAAAAAACCAGGTAATGCCCGGAAAATAATAATATTTAAACCCTAATAAACCAACACTATGTGGCAGGAAAAAAATAACAAACTTCACAAAGAGTTTGAATTTAAAGATTTCTCAGAAGCTTTTTCATTTATGACCCGCGTGGCTCTTGCAGCGGAAAAAATGGACCATCATCCTAGATGGACTAATGAGTATAATAAAGTGGAAATCTGGCTCTCTTCCCATGACGCAGGGGATATAGTTACAGAAAAAGACAAGAAGCTGGCAAAGATTATTGATGGGCTTTAGTT
>JBDTEK010000243.1:0-20716 GCA_039922575.1 Ginsengibacter sp. | reverse complement strand
AAATGAATATTGCAGTAGTGGGAACGGGATATGTGGGTTTGGTGACAGGAACTTGTTTTGCAGAAAGCGGTAACATGGTAACCTGCGTGGATATTGATGAAAATAAAGTGAATAAATTATCTTCCGGAAAGGTGACAATTTATGAGCCCGGCCTGGAAAAGATTTTTGATAGGAATCAAAAAGAAGGGCGTTTACGATTTACTACTTCTCTTGAAGAAGGAATCAAAGAGGCGCGCATTATTTTTTTAGCCTTGCCTACACCTCCCAATGGCGATGGAAGTGCCGATCTGAAATATGTTTTAAGTGTTTCGGAAAACATAGGATTATTATTGCAAAAAGGCGGTTATAAAGTGATAGTAGATAAAAGTACAGTACCGGTTGGAACTGCAGATCTTGTTCGCAATACTATACTAAAAAGCCTGAACAAAAGGAATATTGAAAAGGCCGGGGAACTATTTGATGTAGTGAGCAATCCGGAATTTTTGCGTGAAGGCGTAGCGGTGGAAGATTTTATGAAGCCCAACCGGGTTGTAATTGGGGCATCATCAGAGAAGGCACAGAAACTATTAGGTGAGTTATATGCTCCGTTTGTACGCCAGGGAAATCCAATTATTTATATGGATGAAAGATCGGCAGAGCTAACAAAATATGCAGCGAATGCATTTTTAGCGACTAAAATTTCTTTCATGAATGAGATAGCGCAGATGTGCGAGAAGCTTGGCGCAGACGTGGATATGGTGAGAAAAGGAATGGGAAGTGATGATAGGATTGGCAAGCGGTTTTTATTTCCCGGGATTGGCTACGGTGGAAGTTGTTTTCCAAAAGATGTGCAGGCACTCTCAAAATCGGCACAGCAAAATAATTATGATTTTAAAATTTTAGAAGCGGTAATGAAGGTGAACGAAAATCAAAAACTTCATCTTTTACCTAAAGTGTTGTCTTATTTCAATAATGATATTAAAGGAAAGAAAATTGCTTTATGGGGATTGGCTTTTAAGCCGAATACTGACGATATTCGTGAAGCGCCCTCTTTACGCTTAATTAGTGAACTAATCGCTAAAGGCGCTACCATAGTTGCTTATGACCCCGAAGCAATGGAAAATATTAAAAATGAAATAGGGGATGCAATTAGCTTTGCAGAAAACCAATATGATGCGCTCAAAGATGCAGATGCTTTAATAATTGCAACAGAATGGAATGAATTTCGCACTCCGGATTTTAATAAAATGAAATCTCTTTTAAAAAATCAGGTCATTTTTGATGGAAGAAATCTTTTTGAGCTTTATCAAATGGAAGAGTCTGGGTTTCATTATGAAAGTGTGGGGAGGAGAGTGGTTAAATAGTTTATTGGTTAGTTGGTATATTGGTTTTAGAGAATTTAAGTAAAAGAACAAGAAATTTAGTTTTGTGCATTATAAAATTTGTGTAATTGGTGAATAAAATTCGTGTTTTTAAAATAACAATTCATTTAGTGAAATTAAAATGGAAATAAATAAATCATCGCGGACGCCAAGAATTTTGATCACCGGCGCTGCCGGATTTTTAGGTTCTCATCTTTGTGATAAGTTCATTAAAGAAGGTATGCATGTAATCGGCATGGATAACCTGATTACCGGCGATCTCAAAAATATTCAACATCTCTTTAAACTGGAGCGTTTCGAGTTTTATCATTGCGATGTTTCCAAATTTATTTATGTACCCGGCGAACTTGATTATATATTACATTTTGCATCGCCTGCCAGCCCGATTGATTATTTAAAAATTCCGATTCAAACATTAAAAGTAAGTTCGCTTGGCACACATAATTGTTTGGGATTGGCCCTGGCAAAAAAGGCACGGATTCTGGTGGCGAGCACAAGTGAAGTTTATGGTGATCCATTGGTACATCCTCAAACTGAAGATTATTGGGGAAATGTAAATCCGATAGGCCCGCGCGGTGTGTATGATGAAGCCAAACGTTTCCAGGAAGCGATAACGACAGCATACCATACTTTTCATGGATTAGAAACCAGGATCGTTAGAATCTTTAATACTTATGGGCCACGAATGAGACTCAATGACGGCCGTGCTTTACCCGCATTTATAGGGCAGGCCCTACGTGGTGAAGACCTTACTGTGTTTGGAGATGGCAGCCAGACAAGAAGTTTCTGTTATGTGGATGATCTGGTAGAAGGTATCTATCGTTTATTAATGGGCGATTATTCAAAGCCGGTGAATATCGGAAACCCGGACCAAATCACTTTGAAAGAATTTGCTGAAGAAATTATTGCCTTAACCGGGACGAAACAGAAAATTGTTTTCAGGCCGTTGCCACAGGATGATCCAAAACAACGTCAGCCGGATATTACAAAAGCAAAGCAATTATTAAACTGGGAGCCTAAAGTACAAAGAGCAGAAGGTATAAAAATCACTTATGAGTATTTCAAATCTTTGCCGGAAGAAGAGTTATATAAATTACCAAAGGAGTTTGAAAGTAAGAGATAAACAAAGGAATGAGGTTTCAGGTAGGAGGTATCAGGTTGAAGTGGCTGAAAAAGTTTAGCAGATAATATATTGACATAATTCGCGTAATTAGTGCGCAAAATTCGTATTTTAAAAAAAAATTTGTATAATAAAAACAAAATGATGTATCAGGATTTAATTGAAAAGAAAAAGAAATTAGCAGTAATTGGATTAGGTTATGTAGGCTTACCAATTGCGCTTGAGTTTGCGAGAAATATTTCTGTGATCGGTTTTGATACCAATGCCGGAAGAATTGAAATGATGAAAAATGCAATTGACCCAAGCAATGAACTTGAGTCATCAGCTTTTAGCGGTTGCAATATAGAATTTACCGATAGCCTGGAAAAATTACGCGAAGCTAATTTTTTTATAGTAGCAGTGCCCACTCCCGTTGATTTGCATAATGTACCTAATCTTATTCCCATACAAAAAGCAAGCGATACCATAGGAAAAGTTATTAAAAAAGGCGATTATGTTGTATATGAAAGCACTGTTTATCCTGGTTGTACAGAAGAAGATTGCCTTCCGGTGATTGAAAAATTATCAGGTTTGAAAGTTTGTGCTGATTTTAAATTGGGATATTCTCCCGAAAGAATAAATCCGGGAGATAAGCATCACACACTTAGCAGCATTGTAAAAGTAGTTAGTGGCTGCGATGAAGAAAGTCTTGATACGATCGCTAAAGTTTATGAGCTGGTAGTAAAAGCCGGAGTGCATAGAGCATCCTGTATTAAAGTAGCGGAAGCAGCAAAAATTATTGAAAATACTCAGAGAGATCTCAATATCGCGTTGATGAATGAATTATCAATTATTTTCGACAGAATGAACATCAATACATTTGAGGTATTAGAAGCCGCAGGCACTAAGTGGAATTTTTTAAAATTTCAGCCGGGACTTGTAGGAGGCCACTGTATTGGAGTAGATCCATATTACCTTACCTATAAATCAAATAAACTGGGCTATGATGCGCAGGTAATTTTGGCCGGAAGAAATATCAATGATGGTATGGCGGGTTATGTGGCTAAAAAAGTTTTGCAACACATTATTAAGCATAACGGCGATGTAAAAAAAGCAAAGGTTTTAGTGATGGGCGCTACGTTTAAAGAAAATGTAAGCGACATCAGAAACTCAAAAGTTGCCGATGTGATAAGAGAATTGAAATCGTATTCTTTGCAGGTCCACGTTACCGATCCTCATGCTGATAGCGACCAGTTAAAGCACGCTTATGGATTTGAACTTTCTCACGATCTTGCAAATGATTATGACGCGGTAATTATTACGGTTCCTCATACAGCGTACCTCAATATGGATGACAAAGCTTTTGCTGATATCACCAAACCTGGCGCTATGATAGCCGATATAAAAGGCGTTTACCGCGGTAAAATTTCGAGCCGCATTTATTGGAGCCTTTAAAATAAAAAAAATTGAATAATATATTTCACACAAAAGATTTAAGCGAATCTTCATTTTTGGTAACCGGTGGTGCCGGTTTCATTGGCAGTCATATTGCTGAATATTTATTGAAAAATAAGGCAGCTAAAGTTCGTGTGCTGGACAATATGGCCAATGGTTTTGCCTCCAATCTTGACGTGCTCAAGAAGTTTGAAGGATTTGAATTTATTGAAGGCGATATCAGGAATATTGAAACGTGCAGAAATGCTTGTGAAGGAATTGATTACGTAAGCCATCAGGCAGCTTTAGGCTCTGTTCCGCGATCTATAAAAGAACCTTCAAAAACCAATGATGCTAATGTAGGCGGTTTTGTAAATGTCTTGAAAGCTGCTGTGGAAAAAAATGTGAAACAATTCGTTTATGCGTCTTCATCTTCAGTATATGGCGATGAGCCTACTTTGCCAAAAAAAGAGGATAGAACGGGAAATTGTTTATCTCCGTATGCCGTAAGTAAAAAAGCTGACGAAATGTACGCTGGTGTGTTTTCTAAAATTTACAATATTCCGGTTTTAGGATTCAGGTATTTTAATATTTTCGGTCCTCGCCAGGATCCCGATGGCCCTTATGCCGCCGTAATCCCGATTTTTGTGAAAGCGATTATGAAAAATACTTCCGCATTTATAAATGGCGACGGAGAACAGACGCGTGATTTTACTTTTGTCGAAAACGCAGTACAGGTAAATATTAAAGGCATGTTGACAACGAACCTGGATGCTAAAAATAAAGTTTATAATGTGGCTGTCGGCGAAAATTATTCAATTAATTTTTTGTATAATTTTATTAAAAAGTATCTGAAAAGTGAGGTTGAAGCAACTCATCGTCAGCCCAGAGCGGGCGATGTCAGAAATTCTCTTGCAGATATTTCCAGGGCCAAAGAGTTTTTGAATTATCAGCCGTCAAGAAGATTCGAGGAGGGTTTGAAAGAAACAATTGAATATTTTAAAACGCTCGATAAATAGAAATTGTTCTTTAAATTGTACATTTTTAAATCGTACATCCCACATTATATATGCCATTTATAAAAACAGAATTTCCCGGATTATTAATTTTTGAACCGAAAGTGTTTGAAGATAACAGAGGTTATTTTTTTGAAAGCTATAATGAAAAAGTCTTTTCTGAAGAAGGCATTGAGATCAATTTTATTCAGGATAATCAGGCCTTGTCTTCATTTGGTATTATCCGTGGTTTGCATTTTCAAGCCAATCCTTTTGCCCAAACAAAATTGATAAGGGTTTTAGCAGGAAATATAATAGACGTGGCAGTAGATATCAGAAAAAAATCGCCTACTTACGGTAAAGCATATACGATAGAATTATCTGCTCAAAATAAGAAGCAGCTTTTGGTGCCTAAAGGTTTTGCACACGGATATTCAGTAATTAGTGAATTCGCTGAAGTTTTTTATAAATGCGATGCCTTTTACCATAAAGAAAGCGAAGGAGGTATATTATGGAACGACCGGAAGCTGAATATTGACTGGAGAATTCCTTTAGAAAAAGTGCTTGTTTCAGAAAAAGACGCGAAATATCTATTGCTTGAAAACAGTGATAATAATTTTGTTTTTAATGGTTAATAAAAAAGGATCAGATGGCTTTGCAAAATTATAAAGCGACTATTTTAGTAACGGGAGCAAATGGGCAGTTGGCAAGTGAAATAAAATCCATTTCAAATCAATTTCCTTCTTATCAATTTTTATTTGCTACAAAAGAGGATCTTTCTGTTGAAAGAAAAGAATCTGTGATGCTATTCTTTGAAAAGCAGCAGATAGATTATTGCATAAATTGTGCGGCTTACACTGCTGTTGATAAAGCGGAATCAGAGAAAGAAAAAGCGTTTTTGATAAATGCAGATGCAGTTGGACACCTGGCTGCGATTTGCTTTGCGCATCAAACTAAATTAATTCATATTTCTACAGATTATGTATATGATGGCAGCAAAGTTGTAGCTTTAAAAGAAGATAATGCTGTGGCTCCATTAAATGTATATGGCTGGTCTAAGCTAAAGGGAGAGGAACTGGCGCTAAACAAAAACCCAGGCACACTAATCCTTCGCACGTCTTGGGTGTATTCATCTTACGGAAATAATTTTGTAAAAACCATGTTGAGGCTGTTTAGCGAAAGGAATGAAATAAATGTAGTGGCTGACCAATATGGCTCGCCCACGTATGCCGCAGATCTTGCGGAAGTTATTATGTTATTTGTGAGTAGAATGGAAGAAGGAGAATTGTACCGCGGTATTTTTAATTATTGTAACAGCGGGGTTACTACCTGGTATGAGTTTGCATCTGCTATAAAGAATATAGTAAATAGTAATTGCCTGATAAACCCAATTCCAACATCCTCTTATACAACTGCTGCAAAACGACCACAGTATTCAGCTTTGGACACAGAGAAAATAAAGAAAATAATGTTGATTAATATTCCCTCATGGGAAGATAGTTTGAAAAAGTGCGTAGCTAAATTGTCTCAAATCTGAAATTGGAAGACGACTCTCTTAACACCGGACATCCATTTTAACAACCCCCTTTTCCTTTACTCAATTATATTTGTCCATTGTAAAAAAAAACACACTATATGAAATTTTTACGGTTACTTATTCTGTTCTTTTTTGTTTCCTCCGCCTCTGTTTTTGCGCAGCAAAATTTAAATGAGAAATTGCCGGTTGATCCCAATGTGAAGATCGGAAAACTTGGTAATGGGCTTACCTACTACATCCGGCAAAATAAAAAACCAGAACAAAAAGTTGAATTGCGGCTGGTTGTTAACGCAGGTTCCATTCTTGAAAATGATAATCAGCAAGGCATTGCTCATTTAAGTGAGCACATGGCTTTCAATGGTACTACTCATTTTAAAAAGAACGACATCATTTCATTTTTACAATCAATAGGCGTTGGTTTTGGAAATGATTTAAACGCTTATACCAGTTTTGATGAAACGGTTTATATTCTTCCTATACCAACAGATAAACCTTCTAACATCGAAAAAGGTTTTCAGATATTGGAAGATTGGGCACATAACGTAACGTACAAAAATACCGATATAGATGAAGAGCGCCCGATTGTTTTGGAAGAAAGCCGTCTTGGTAAAGGAGCAAATGACCGTATGTTCAGAAAAATATATCCTGAATTGTTTAAAGGTTCACTATATGCTAATCGCTTGCCAATTGGATTAGATAGCATTATAAAATATCAGAAATATGATGTGATAAAGAAGTTTTATAAAGATTGGTACCGGCCTAATTTAATGTCGGTAATTGTAGTAGGCGATATTAATCCTGCAAAGGCAGAAAGTTTAATAAAAAAATATTTTAGTGGATTAAAAAATCCGGTTAATGAAAGACCGAGAATCACTCCGGCAGTTCCACCTTATCAAAAAAGCAATGCGGAAGTGGTAACCGATAAAGAAGCCACGAATTATTCTTTTATGGTAAATTATTCAGCTCAAAAAACATCGCCGACAGTTACACTTCGCGATTATAAAAAAGATTTGGTAAAAGATATTTTTTCTAATCTATTAAATCAACGTTTGCGGGAACTCACTCAAAAAGAAAACCCACCTTTCGTTTATGCTTATGTAGGCTTTGGATCATTCGCTCGCGGCTATGAATCATTTAGCGCAAATATAGCAACCGGGAATAGTGATAATCTTAACGGGCTTAAAGCGTTCCAGGAAGAATTGGAAAGAGTGAAAAAATATGGTTTTCTGCAGTCAGAATTAGACCGTGCAAAAACTGATATGCTCAATTCCGTTGAAAGATCATTTAAGGAAAAGGACAAAACTGAATCCGCGAACTATGCGGAGGAATATATCCGGAATTTTTTGACCAAAGAACCCATACCTGGCATTGCGAAGGAAATGGAATTTTATAAAGAATTGTTGCCGGTAATTACATTAGAAGACGTAAATGCTGTTAGTAAAAAAATAGATCAGAATGGCCATGAATTCATTGCTTTAACCGGGCCTGAGCCAGCTGCGGGAACTGCATTGCCTACGGCCGCAGATCTTCTTGCGGTGAGTTCTTCTGTAGATAAAATGGATATAAAACCTTATGAGGAAAAAGTAATTTCCTCTTCATTAATGGATAAAATGCCGGTACCGGGAAAAATTACTGATACCAAAAAGAATGACATTTTAGGAACTACAGAATTTACTTTGAGCAATGGGGTTACTGTTACTTTAAAACATACTGATTTTAAAAATGATCAAATATTAATGAGCGCGGTAAGGCCTGGAGGTAAAGACAATTATAATCTGGCTGATAAATATAATGCAGAGTATATGATCCCGGTGATCAGCAGTATGGGAATTGGCGATTTTTCTCCTGTTGATTTAAAGAAAGCGCTTTCAGGAAAAACTGTAAGTGTACATCCTGTACTTGGAGCTTCTACTGATGGTTTGAGTGGAAGTAGTTCGGTTAAAGATGTGGAATCTATGATGCAGTTAATAAACCTGTATTTTACAGCGCCGCGATATGATACAAGTTTGTTCAAATCATTTCTTCAAAAAAACAAGTCGCAGCTTGCCTTTTTAAGCGCTAATCCGCAGGTTGTTTTTATTGATTCACTTTTTAATACACTTTATCGCCACAGTCCCCTTGCGCCTATAGCAGTGCCTAAAGTGGAATACTTTAACCAGATAAATCTTGAAAGGCTTATGCAGATGTATAAAGAAAGATTCGGCGATGCGGGCGAAATGCATTTTACTTTTGTAGGAAGTATTAATGAAAATGAAATAAAGCCGCTTTTAGAAAAATATATTGCAAGCCTCCCTGCTACCTCAAAGAAGTTTAATTATGTGGACAATAAATTACGCCCGGTAGATGGCAAAGTTGAGGTAAATGTGTATAAAGGCAAGGAACCAAAAGCACTGATTCTGGCTATTTACAGCGGAGAAACTCCATATAGCGATGAATTGGATTTAAAAGCGCAGGCGATCAGTGAAATCTTAAACATTAGAATCATTGAGAATTTAAGAGAAAAGATTCAGGGAATTTATGGTGGAGGGACCCAGGCGCAATTTGAAAAAATACCTTATTCTCATTATTCGTTCATTTTGCAACTACCATGCGGTCCTGAGAAAGTAGATACACTTTTATTTGCTGCTAATGCGGAAATACAGGACTTAATAAAAAATGGCCCATCAAAAGAAAACCTGGATAAAGTAAAGCAGCAATGGAAAGAAGCACATAAAGTGAATGTAAAAGAAAATGGAACATGGGTATCTCAATTACAAAGTTTTTATTTTCCAGGTGATAATCCTGATTATTTTATCAATTATGAAAAACATGTAGATGCTTTAACCCAAAAAGATATACAGGAAGCAGCGAAATTATTATTTTCAACAAAAAATGTGGTTACAGGTATTTTGCGGCCTGAAAAAGCGCAATAATATTTTTTTATTAGAAAGAAAAACTGCCTTGAACGGTGGCTTTTTTTGTTCTTTGGTGCAATACCTAAAGCCTGATGCTTCCAGTCTAAGAATACCGCAAAACTTCAACAAAAATCCCCAAGTTTTTCGCAATGAGGGATAAAGTGATGTTCAAAGTTGAAAGCTGAAAGCTCAAAGTTGGAAGATCAAAGCTTGTTCCTAAAAGCCGGATGAAATTGTTGTAACGTGTCTCTTAAATATTCTCTGTCAAGATGAGTATAAATTTCAGTGGTGGTAATACTCTCATGACCAAGCATTTCCTGCACTGCCCTGAGGTCTGCACCACCTTCCACCAGATGCGTTGCAAAAGAATGTCTGAAGGTGTGGGGCGAAATATTTTTTATGATCTTTGCTTTTTTTGCCAGGTTTTTTACGATTAAAAATATCATTACGCGCGACAGCTTTCTTCCCCTTCTGTTCAAAAATACCACATCTTCATTGCCCTGTATAACGGGAAGGTGTGTACGTATATTTTCTCTGTAGATATTGATATACTTAATTGCTGAATCTCCTATTGGAACCAATCTTTCTTTATCTCCCTTTCCTGTTACACGCACATAGCCCGCATCGGGATAAAAGCATGAAATTTTTAAATTGATCAGTTCGCTCACTCGTAATCCGCAACTGTACAGTGTTTCTATGATTGCTTTATTTCTTGTTCCTTCTGCTGTGCTTACATCTATTGCGTTAATAATTTTTTCTATTTCATCAAAAGCCAAAACATCCGGTAATTTCTTGGCGAGCTTTGGCGTTTCAAGTAACGCGGTTGGATCGTTGTTACTGATTTGTTCTTGAAGACAATATTTATAAAAACTTCTTAAGCCGGAAATAATCCTTGACTGGGAAGATGGCGTCATTCCAAGATCATTTATCCAATGCAAAAAATCTTCAAGATGTGATAATTCTATTTTAGATGGAGCCATTTCTCCGTTGTGCAATGAAAGGAACTGGGTGAATTTATCTATATCTCTCAAGTAGGCCAATACTGAATTTTCAGAAAGTGATTTTTCTAATTGTAAATGAGCTTTAAATCCTTTTTTATAAACTTCCCACATTACTATTTTAATTTAAAATATTAATTTCCGGTATTATCCGCTATTTGAGGATTAAAAATCAGAGATTATTTTTTACACCCCAACGTTATTCCATTTTTATTTGGAGATCTTTTTTAATTCTGCAAAGCTAAGATCAAGTAATTCGTATTCAGAAGAGTGAGAAAGATAAAAATGCCACCATTCTGTGTCAAGGGCAATGAAACCATGTTTTTCCATTATGTTTTTTAATGTTTTTCTGTTGTTTAATATTTCCGCGGGCAGGTTCATAAAATTTTGATGCGCAGTATCGCTGAAATTATCAAAATGAGTAGGCATAGGTAACTCTTTTTTGGTATGTAAATCAATAAGAGTAAGATCAACCGAAATACCCCGGTTATGCCCACTGCCTTTTGCCGGGTCAGCGGCATACCTGTCGTCCTTTACTTTTTCCCACATTTGTACGGTTACTGAGTATGGACGGTAGGCATCGAAAATTTTTATTCCCAAATTCATTTGTTTTAAATCTTCTGCAACCTTCTTTAATGAATCTGCAACAGGTTTTCGTAAATAAGTCGTTTTAAGCGGAGGATATAATTTTACATGCATGAAATTATCTGCTGTGGCGTATTTTAAATCAACAACTATATCAGGAATAATTTTTTTTAAATTAATCATTTTTTTATCTGGATTCCGGTTAATTTCCTGTTGTAAAATCTGAATATCTTTGATGACAAACAAACCATACTTATTTGATACTTTTGATTGAGGAAAAACGCAATTTCCCCAATAAACAGAAAGGAAGATCATTAATGAAATCTGTGGCCAAAGTTTAAATTTATCATTTTGGTTCATCTCTGTTAATTTAGGTAAAATTGTCAAATTTTTAAAAAGTCATATATAACCCTATATGAGGCAACTGTCAAATAAGCTTCTTTTTTTGAAACATTCAATTATGACATTCAGAATAAATGTACGTTTTGTTTTTTTATCTCTCATTATAATATGCTGCAATAATAATTGCAAACAAAAGACAGTTGTAAAAGAAAAAGAAATAGTGACTACTCCCGAACAAATGAATGACCAGGTGGCTGCTAACATTAAATCTGTTTTGGCTTTTGCAAAGGATAACAATGGCAAAATAAACGATTCAATCCGCCTGGCACAATATGATCTTGTGAATAATTTTTATGAACAAAATAATTACCGTAGTATTTGGAGCACCAGGGAAAGTTGGCTGCCATTAGCAGATTCAATGTTTGGTTTTATTAAAAATTCAAAGTATTTCGGGCTTTATCCGTCTGATTACCACCTGGATGAATTAGAAGGGCTGCGTAAAAAAATAGCTGATGATTCATTGGCAAGAATGGATGCCATATCCTGGACGAATGCAGACCTGATGTATAGCGATGCTTTTATGAAAACGTTGAAAGATTTAAAGGAAGGAAGGTTATTGCCAGATAGTATTTCTATTACCACAAAGAAGAAAATGATAGATTCTTTTTTTACGAAAAACTTAGATGAAGCAGGTAAGGCAGGCGCTCTTACCACATCATTTCAGAGTTTAGAACCTTCTGATATGGGTTACCAATCTTTGCGGACGGCGTTAAAAGAATTTGTAGATAAGATGGACTCTAAAATTTATTTGTACATAAACTATCCTTTTAAAGATTCACTTGCATTTGTAAGAAAAATACATAAAAGATTGCTGCAATCCGGTTTTGGAAATCCGTCGATTGCACTTCCGGATTCTGTTGAATTTAGAAAAGAATTAAAAAAATACCAATCAGCTCATGAGCTTAAAGTTGATGGTATAGCAGGACAGGGAGTAGTAAATAGTTTGAATTCGAATGACAATCAGAGATTTAAACGAATTGCGATTACGCTTGACCGTTATAAGCTATTGCCTAAACTTCCTCAAAGCTATATCTGGGTGAATATCCCGGGGTTTTATTTAAAGGTGTGGAACAATGACTCTTTAGTACTTGAATCAAAGGTGATAGTGGGCAAACCGGAAACACATACGCCGGTGCTTACTTCAGCCATCTCTGATATGGTTACTTATCCAAAATGGACTATACCTGAAAGTATCATTAAAAAGGATATTTTGCCGGCACTAAAAAAAGACCCTGGCTATCTTGACCGCAAAGGCTTCAGCCTGGTGGACGCTAACGGAGAAACCGTAAACCCCTACACGGTTACCTGGTCAAAATACACAAAAGGGATTCCATGGAAAGTAATTCAGGGAAGTGGTGACGATAATGCATTAGGTGTTTTTAAATTTAATTTTAATAATCCTTACAGCGTTTATCTGCATGATACCAATCAGCGTTATCTTTTTAAAAATGCAGACAGGGCATTGAGCCATGGTTGCGTGCGGGTAGAAAAGTGGCAGGCGCTTGCTTTTTTTATTGCACGTGAAGATAGTATTGCCATGAATGAAGGGCAGACGATTTCATATAATGCTGATTCAATAATGACCTGGGTTGCAAATAAAAGCAGAAAACGGATTATGGTAAAAAAGAAATTGCCACTTTATATAGAATATTTTACCTGTGAAGCGAAAAATGATAAGATCGTTTTCTATAAGGATATTTATAATGATGATAAATATCTTGCTTTAAAATACTTTGCAAATAAATAATAAATAATAAGAATGATTGTTTTTAATGGCCTTGTTAGAAAGGGAATAGTATGAATTTCTTTCAGAAATTGACTCAAACCAAATCCGCTACCATGGGGAGTGGCCATCTTTTTCAGTAATACTAAAGGGGAAATTGAATAACCAGACCGCTTTCATCTTAGTGAGGCAGGAGCAAAAAATATAACTGTTTTTTAATCGGATTTTTCCATTTAAAAATTATTTCCTTCTTTGGAAGTAAGCAGCTATTTTTGCCCGAAGTAAACAAAACTAAATATGAAAAAATTATTCTTTCTTTTTATTGCTTTGAGTTTTATTTCCACTTCTTTCTGCCAGCAGACAAATCATAAAAAAGGTCAGGCACTTGGTATCAGCTTTTTTTTAAATGATTTTAAAACTGCCTCCCAAATCCGATCGAATGGAATTGTCAGTGTTCTTAAAGATAAAAGCCTGTTTAGGCCATCACAGATGAACCCAGGTATTGCAGTTAATTACCTTTCGGGGTTAAGTAAACATGTGGATTTCATTGGTACTTTAGGCGGTTCATTTGTAGATTATCCTATTCAGGGAATAGCGCCTCAAGGCAAAGACAATTTTTTGCTGGAAGCTACTACAGCACTTAATTTTAAACTTTTAAGCGATAATTATTGGGTTACTCCTTTCGTGGACCTTGGCGTAGGTGGTAGTAAATATGGAAAACATTTTGGCGCTTTTATTCCTGCGGGTTTAGGGCTTCAAATAAATATTGTTGATGAAGCATTTTTGATTATCAATTCCCAGTACAGGATTCCGGTAACCCAAAATGCAAGTTATCATTTTTATCATAGCATTGGTGTTTCAGGTATTATTTCTAAGAGGAAAGAGCCGGCTCCAAAAGCTGTTGAAGTACCTGTTGTGAGTGACAGAGATGGTGATGGAGTAGTTGATAGTCTTGACAGATGCCCTGATGTACCGGGTTTAGCTGCTTTACAAGGTTGTCCGGATAAAGACGGTGATGGCATTGCAGATATAGATGATAAATGTCCTGATGTACCGGGGCTTGCAAAATACCAGGGATGCCCTATACCGGACACGGATGGCGATGGCATTAATGATGAAGAGGACAAATGTCCAAACGTGCCTGGAGTTGCCCGTTATCAGGGTTGCCCTGTTCCGGATACAGATGGTGATGGTGTAAATGATGAAGAAGATAAATGCCCTAACGAAGCAGGGCCTGCATCTAACTTCGGTTGCCCCGTAATAGATATTGTGATTGTACAAAAAGTAAATAAAGCTGCTAAAAATATTTTCTTCCCAACAGCCAGTTATAAATTACTCGCTAAATCTTTTAAATCATTAAAAGAAGTAGCGCAGATATTAAAAGAAAACCCAACCTACAAAATAAATGTTGATGGTTATACCGATATTACCGGTAATGCCAATAAGAACCAGGTGCTTTCGGAAAACCGTGCCAGTTCCGTAAAACAATACCTTGTAGGAAATGGCGTGGATGAAAGCCGGATTACTTCAGAGGGCCATGGTATCAATGATCCGATTGCAGATAATAAAACTGCTGCCGGAAGAGCTAAAAACAGAAGAGTAGAAATGCATTTGAGAAATTATTAAGTAAGCTGATATAAAGAATATTTAATTTTAAAAACCCCGTAAATTTTGCGGGGTTTTTTGTGTCTGCGATCTATTGTATTCCTCAATTATTATTATAAATATTTTTTGCAATTTAAATCCGGCACATTTAGGTAAGTGGTCAAAACAGTTAATCATTTAGGTTGAAAATGCCAATCATTTACTTCTTCAAGAGCGCCAACCCTTAGTAGAAACGAAAAATCATCATTACTTTCAACTTTATTCTAAATTTTTATAAATCCTTTTATTCCTTTTATAAAATGTAATAAGGAAATATGTTAATAAGGTGGACGTTTTTTTTGGATAAATTTTTCTGTTAAGGTTAAAAGCAATAATACCTATATCTATGTGATATTAATTTACTTTTTAGAAAACAAGTTATAAAACCAGAAGAAAAATGCTCTGCTCTTTTTAAGTTTTTAGGGCCACATAGTTAATCGTTCTTTAAATCATATTCGAAATTATGCTGAGCAATGGCTAAAAGAATGAATCAGTCAGATATAGAGCACTTAATTTTATCTCTAGTAGAATTTAAAATTGAAAAAGGCAGCCTGTCATTTTGCTGCCTTTTTCAATTTAAATGGTCTATAATTTTAACTAAATAATCCGCCTTTTTTAAAGCTTCGGACACCTTCACCTATCTTAAACCCATTATTATATATTTCAATTTTATAATTACCTGTTTGAAAATTGCTGTTTTGAGACCACTCTACTTTTACAGGTTCTTTTTGACCCTGCTCATAATTAATTTGGATTTTTTTTGTAAACTGCCTTTCTACTCCATCCCTGGTTACAAACTTGCCCGATCCTAATGCATCTACAGCCACTGGTTTTCCATCCGGAGCGGTAATACATACATAAATATCTTTTGGGCCTGATTGTGTGATTCTGTTTTCATCTATGTCAAAAGAAATTCTCAACTTGTCAACTCGCTTTGCGGTGGTAGTTATTTTTTCTTTGCCACTGCTTTTTTCTTTAACGCCTACGATGCTGAAATTGGAAGCATGAAGCGTAGATCCTACATCTATCACGTCTTCTTTTTGCTTGATGACCTGGTTAGCTGAGTCGTAGTTTTTTTGAACCACATCTCTTTGCTGGGTTACCACTCTTTTGTCTTCGGTTAATTGTGTGTTTTCAGCTTTTAAGGATTCTATTTCCGCAGTGTAGGTATCAATATTTCCTTTTAATTGTGCAATTAATCTTCTGGCTTCTGAAAGTTGAGAAGCTGTTGCATTTTTATCATTTAAAATTGCCTGCACCCTTGATTTCAAACCTTGAATGTCTTTGTCTTTTGTTTTTAAAAGACTATCCGCTTTTACATTTGATGTTTTCAGTGCGTCTAATCTCAATGCCGCATCATCCAGCTCGCGTTGCAATTCATTTTTAGCCGAATCACTGGTAACGATTTGTGTAGTAAGCCCTTCTTTTTCCTGGCGAACTTTATTTCTGTCATATATAATATAACCCCACGTGCCAAGCAAAAGGATTACCAATATTGCTGTGAGAATATTTCGGCCATTGTTATTTTTAACAACCGTATTTTCAACAGACTTATGACTTTCCGGAAAATTTTCGTAACTCATTGTATTTTTTTTTGTAGGTGAAATATATATGTAAATTTTTCCAAAACCATGCCAAACCAATCAAAAATGTTTATTGTCAAAATGTTCAGCTATTAAGTGAAGTTAAATGTAATATTTTATCTTTGAAAAATGAGTGCATTGTCAATTATTTCTTCATGGAAGAAAAATAACTTTAAACCATTGTATTGGCTGGAAGGAGATGAGGACTTTTTTATTGATGAAGTAATGGATTATGCCGAGAAAAATATTTTATCAGAAGCGGATGCTTCTTTTAACCTAACCACGTTCTATGGCAAAGATGCTAATTGGGCAGATATTATCAATGCATGCCGCCGCTATCCGATGTTTGCAGAGCGCCAGGTAGTGGTATTAAAGGAAGCACAGCAAATGAAAGATATAGATAAGTTGGAGCCGTATATGGAGAATCCTTTACATTCAACGGTTTTTGTTGTGTCTTATAAAGGGAAAACACTTGACGGGCGAACTAAATTATCGAGACTTATTAAAAAAAATGGGGAGGTTTTTTTATCAAAAAAAATTTATGAAAATCAATTGCCTTCATGGACTAACGGTTATTTGCAATCGAAAGGGTTCCAGATAACTCCGAGGGCATTGACATTGTTAGTAGATCATGTAGGCAATGATCTTTCGAGAATTGCCAATGAAGTAGATAAACTATCAGTAAATATATCCGTAGAAAAAAATATTACTGAAGATGATATTGAAAAATATATTGGCGTAAGTAAAGAGTATAATATTTTTGAGCTGCAACATGCTTTTAGTAAAAAAGACAATGCAAAAGCCATTCGTATTATTCAATATTTTGAAGCCAATCCCAAAGCGGTTCCTATACAATTAATACTTCCTTCCCTGTACGGATATTTTACTAAAATTATGGCTATTTCTCAACTGCCTGATAGAAGCACGGGTGCTATAAAATCCCTTTTTTATAATAACCCTTTTTTAGTAGATCAGGCTTTAGACACCCTCAAAAATTACTCTTATTCCCAAATGGAAAATGTAATTCTTTTACTTCATGATTATAATTTAAAAACCATTGGGATTAATAGCTATGGCGCATCTCCTGCCTCATTGCTGAAAGAACTTTCTTATAAAATAATTAATGCATAGTGTTTTAAAACCTGAAATTATTATACTCAGCAAGGAAAAAATTAGTGAGTTTTTCAAGTTAAAATAATTCAGGATTTTTCCTTTACACTTATGGCAAAACGATTTTGGGTTGCGGGACTAAGTTAGCGTTTCGATCTTTAGCGCCATATAAGTAGAATCAATAACGTGAAAATAGGCTAGCTCCGTTGGAGCGACATGCCAGGTGTAGTGAGTTAAGAAATTCTATTATAGTTTTGCATCTTGCAACGATAACATTGCGCTCCAACGGAGCTTGGTGGGGTAATTTGTTGCTCCTCCTACTACTAACATGTCGCTCCTATGGAGCTGAACTATATTTCTCATTTGAAGTTATTACCAGCTGGATTAGGAGCCCTTTATCAGTTACCTGAAAAATTCCAATAAACTCTGCATTATTTTACAGATGCTCTGATGGATACTAATTTTTCTAATAAATTTTCCAATAAATCCAACCTTAGCATATTGGCTCCATCGCTTTTTGCGCATGCAGGGTTTGGATGAGTTTCTATAAACAATCCATCTGCACCCACAGCTATTGCTGCCTTTGCTATGGTTTCAATCATCTGCGGATTGCCACCTGTAACTCCACTACTTTGATTAGGCTGTTGTAGACTATGCGTACAGTCCATTATTACAGGTACTTTATTGATTTGCATTATCGGAATATTTCTATAATCAACAACCAGGTCTGTGTAACCAAAAGAATTGCCTCTTTCTGTAAGCATTACTTTTTCATTTCCTTCATTCTTAATTTTTTCTACTGCAAATTTCATTGCTTCGCCATTTAAAAATTGTCCTTTTTTTACGTTTACTATTTTGCCTGTTTTTGCAGCGGCAATTAAAAGATCCGTCTGCCGGCATAAAAAAGCAGGTATTTGTAATACGTCCGCGTAGAAAGCGGCCATCGCAGCTTCCTCGTGCGCATGTATATCTGTAACCGTGGGTAAAGAAAAATGATCACCGGCTTTTTTTAAAATGCCCAGCGCTTTCTCATCACCTAAACCTGTGAATGAAGAAGCGCTTGTTCGATTGGCTTTTCTGTAAGAGGATTTAAAAATATAAGGAATGCCTAACCGTTTACAAATAACTGAAACTTTTTCAGCAACTTCAAAAACCAATTCTTCACTTTCTATAACACAGGGCCCGGCAATTAAAAAGAAATTATTTTTATTGTATTCCTGATTCAAGAAAAGGTCAGATAAGTATTGCGTCATAATTATATATTTTTTAGGCGCAAAGTTATTTTAAAGTTTTGATGGTGAAGAAAGCGCTATTTGCTTAAAAGGCTGTTGGTTTTTTGCCTTACAGGTTCTTGGATACCTGCTATGTCTTCTGTAAACTACCGGCTACCGACTGACCATTACTCAAACCCTTGCCTTCCAGATTATTTCGGGTGTGTTATTTTTCATTCCGGTATACCGTGCCAGCATGAAAAGGTAATCACTCAGACGGTTGACATATTTTATTACTAACGGATCTACTTTTCCATCATGCTCTAATAAATTAATGCAACACCTTTCTGCACGCCTGCAAACACTTCTTGCTACATGCGTAAAAGAAACTGCCGGGTTGCCATACGGCAAAATAAAATTTTTCATTACAGGCAGTTGATCATTCATTGCATCCATTTCTTTTTCTAATAATTCTATATCGCTCTCGTGTAGGTCTGGTAATTTCATTTTAATTGTTTTTTCAGGATCACAGGCCAATTCTGAAGCGATAGTAAATAAACGATCCTGAATCTCTTTTAAAATGTCCTTTGAATGTTCTTCCGTATTATGATCAGCAACGACACCCAGAAACGATGTTAATTCGTCAACGGTTCCATACGCTTCAATTCGCGGATCGTTTTTTAATACTCTTGTTCCACCTATAAGACTGGTTTTTCCGGTATCTCCTGTTTTGGTATAAATTTTCATTGCCATAATATTCCTGTTATAAAGTTGAAAGTTGATTTATCCTGTTCTATAGCATAAAATTACAATGGAATTGTGGAAAGAAGGGAATGAAATATTTATGAAAATTATTTTATGTAATTGAAATGAGGTGCTATAAATCGGGGTTTCATTGCTCCGCTAAAAAAATCTGGGTGAATGAAAACCTTTTTGAAACGCTACGATCATTGCAATTCCATTTCTGAAATTTCTGGTTCCGTGGAAATGAATGGCTAAAGAAGCAAAACCTTCATGCGGGTTTGACGGTTAGTTACATTATTGTCGCCATTTTCTTTTCATTCAGCCGGTCGCTTTCGATCACTCCATCCAGGAGGCGGATAATGCGATGGGCAAATTTGGCAATATCTTCTTCATGTGTTACTAAAATCACAGTATTTCCGTCCGTCTGTATTTTATCAAAAATATGCATGATTTCAACGGAAGTTTTTGAATCTAAATTTCCCGTAGGCTCATCGGCAAGTATGATAGAAGGATTATTTACCAATGCCCGTGCGATGGCTACTCTTTGGTTTTGTCCTCCGGACAATTCATTGGGCTTATGATGGCTTCTTTCGGCTAATCCAACCCTGTCAAGCATTTCAAGCGCTAATTCTGTACGAATTTTTTTAGGAGTGCCATTGTAAATTAGGGGAAGCGCGACATTTTCTGCAGCGGTTAAACGAGGTAATAAATTGAATTGCTGGAAAACAAAACCAATTTCTTTATTGCGTACCTCGGCCAAATCATCGTCCTGCATTTTACTTACGTCAGCCCCATTTAAAATATAGCGGCCGGCAGTTGGCGTATCTAAACAGCCTACTAAATTCATCAATGTGGATTTTCCGCTTCCGCTGGGGCCCATCAGCGCCACATATTCGTTCTTAAAAATTTCAAGAGTGATTCCTTTGAGAACTTTTAATTCCTGCTTACCGAGGTAATAACTTTTTTGAATATTTTCTAATTGTATAATTGAATTCATTTCAGATCTCAGATTTTAAATATTGTGTTTTTTAAAAAAAAATATAGGGTAATGGACAGTTAAACCGGGAAGGTTTTTGAAATCTTCATGGTTTGCAGACATTTTTCGCATTTCCATGTTATTTTTTAATCACCTTCGGAACTTTAAAGAAATTATCGTCATGCAAAGGGGCATTTCTAAATACATCTTCTTTCGAAATCTGCCCGGAAACTTCATCTTTTCTAAAAATATTTAAATTGTCGCTCATGTGCAATAGTGGTTTTACACCGGTAGTATCCAGTTCATTTAATTTATCAATAAATCCAATCATTTTTTCCAACTCAATTTTCATTTCTTCTTTTTCATCCTCTTTCAATTCGAGCCGGGAGAGATTGGCAAGTTTATCTATTAGTGCATCAT
>JBDTEK010000242.1:0-14048 GCA_039922575.1 Ginsengibacter sp. | reverse complement strand
TTTTACTTTTTCTGAGTATTCATCCTGTTTAAGTTTAATAACAATTCCCTTTCCTGGTTTGGAAACTTCCTTGTCCGGTACATTTGTAACTTCTTTATTTAAAGCAAAAGTTTTATTCTCCCCATTTTTATCTTTTTCAGAAAGTTCCATTTCTTCTTCCACAACTTTCTTTATTGATTCGTTTTGATCTTTCTCATCAAGAGTTCTCTTTATTTGCTTCGAAACATTTATAGCTTTTTTTGTTGATTCAATTTCATTCTCTTGTGGAGTAATGGTTTTATTGGCCGCTTTTGAATTTATTCCTCCGGCACCGGATTCATCGGATGAATTCATATCTTTTATAGAATTTTCGTTACCTAATTTTACCGGTTCTTTTGAAATTTTGTTTTGGTTATTTCCTATAATATTACTTTTTTTGTCTGAAAAATTTCCATTTAACGCAGTCAACTCCGTACTTTCATTATTTGTTTTGGTGATGTTTTTGTTTTCAGGAGAAGACTTTGCGTCGTTACTATTTTTTTCATCAGATTTATTTCGATTACTTGCCGCTATCATTCTTTCCGGATCATTCGGTGTTTCAATTTCAAGGGTTTTTTTATTGATTTGCACATTTCCGCCAGATGAATGTAGATCTTCAGAGTTCCCATTGGAAATTCCTTTATTTATTACCATTGACTTTTCCGAATTAATTTGACGGGGAAGAAACGAAAGATTCGAGGAAAGTCCCATTTGTAACAACTTTGGGATAATTGCCGTTTCAAAAATTTTCTTTTTTCTTTCAAGAAATATTGAACCTGTAAGGCTGTTGTATTCCCTGGTTCTGTTTGTATGCCATGTGCCGCTTAATATTTCGGCGCTATCATTTTCAGAGGGAGCTAATTCAATAAAAGTTCTCACACCTTTAGCAGCCGCCTCCCTATAATCATTATCAATTAATTTTTCATCTTCTATTAAAATATTCCCCTTCTTATTTTTTATTTTTACGGCTTTTACCCCAATATTTTTTATACTGTCAATAATAAAAGTGGTGTGAGAATATCCATTTAATTTTCCGCTAAAGTCGCTAATAGCCAGCTCGAAGTGAATATATTGTTTAGTAGTATCGTTGTACAAGTTTCCTGCCCAAACACCGGTAATATCATTAAGTATTTGTTTTTGTTGCGCAGTAAGTGTAAAAGGCAATAAAAGAAATATTAATACGAATTTCATATTATAAAAGTTGGATTAAAAGATCAGCCTGGTTGAAATGTTTTAAACAAAATATCCGGCGTTATCGTTACTAACGCTTTCACAGGGTATTTTATTTAACAACGGCTGCAGATTTTCCCTCTTATTAAACGAATTGGTGTACAATTTATCGTAGTACCGTATTAAAATCTCAAAACAATTTTTCACATTTCCTTCATTCAAAAATTGAATTGCAGTTTTTGTTTCAAGGCCACCGAGCCTCTTTTGAATATTAATGACGCACGTTTTCAGCAGCTCTTTATCAAATTGCCCATATTGGGCAACAACAAAATTGAGCCGTTCAGTAAATGGAATTTCCAAAACAAACAAGGGGCTGTTCCGCATTTGTTGCCAGAGTAATGGTGGAAATCCTACGGACCCAATGTGCCGGCTTTCATCTTCCAGCCAGATTATTTTCCCGGTTTTCGATTCAGCATCACCGTTAGTTGAATTAAATTTATTTTCGCCATCAGATTTCCATAACTCCATCGCTAAAAGATTTTCAAACATTTCCTGCGTTGGCTGAGCCATTTGACCTAACGAACCAAACGAAGAGCCTTTATGATTGGCCAAACCTTCGAGATCAATAACAGTTTTACCATTCTTTCTCATTTCATTCAAAACCTCCGTTTTTCCTGATCCGGTATAACCTCCTAAAATATTGAAACGATATTCTTTTTCAAATTGCTTAAGTGCCCATCGTCTAAATGATTTATATCCGCCTTCTAATACATAAATTTTGTAGCCATACAGATTTAAAAGCCACGCTACAGTTTCACTGCGCATGCCACCGCGCCAGCAATGAAGTAAAACTCCCTGATTGTTTGACTGGCGATCGAAAATCTCTTCACTCTGAACGGGCAATGAAAACTGTAAATTCTTATCGCAATTTTGGTATTGATCAATTTGTTTTACAACTTCTTTCGGAAGTATTTTCATTCTTTGCGAAAAGAAATTGATTCCAATTTCTACTGCAATCTTTCTGCTTTCTCTTTTGTATGCAGTTCCAATTATTTTTCTTTGTTCATCAGTAAATAAAGGAATGGAAATGGCGCCGGGAATGTGCGCTTGTAAATATTCTCCAGGGCTTCTTACATCAAAAACCGGGAGCTCTTTTGAAAGACGTAGAAAATTGTCAATACTAATTTGATGAATGGGCATTGTACAAAATACAGATTCTTGTTGAAATTTGCACGTAGGTTATTCTAATTCAATTGCTTTAACTAATGGGATAGTTGGAATTATTTTTATGTTTTCATTGGCACTCAAAAAGTTAGTTTCTCTTGTTTTCCCAATTAGATTTCCTCTAAAAATATGATTATCTGCAAATGTGATTTTTATTTGTTCTCCATCGGCCGACAAATTTTCTTATTGCCTTTCACCAGTATCATGAATAAATTCAATAAAAGGTTTTACTATTTTAATATATTTTAGGAGAAAAATTTATTTATCCATTCATTGAAGTAAGAAATTCAGCGTTGTCTTTGGTTCCTTTCATATTCTTCATCAGGGTATTAATGGCTTCTTCCGGATTCATGTCGCCCATGTGATTTCGCAATACCCACATACGTTGCAACACATCTTTATCAAGCAATAGATCGTCGCGGCGGGTTGAAGAAGAAATAATATCAATAGCCGGAAAAATTCTGCGGTTAGATAATCTTCTGTCAAGCTGAAGCTCCATGTTACCGGTTCCTTTGAATTCTTCAAAGATAACTTCATCCATTTTGCTTCCTGTGTCAACTAATGCAGTCGCAATGATGGTTAGCGATCCTCCAAATTCAATTTTACGCGCTGCGCCAAAAAATTGTTTTGGTTTTTGCATCGCATTGGCTTCTACTCCACCTGATAAAACTTTTCCACTCGCAGGGGAAACGGTATTGTGCGCACGGGCAAGACGGGTAATACTATCCAATAAAATAACCACATCGTGTCCACACTCCACAAGTCGTTTCGCTTTTTGCAAAGCCATAGTACTCACTTTCACATGCTTTTCTGCAGGTTCGTCAAATGTGGATGCAATTACTTCTGCCTTCACGCTACGTTCCATATCAGTAACTTCTTCCGGCCTCTCATCTACCAGTACAATCATTAAATAACATTCCGGATGGTTGGCTGCAATTGCGTTTGCAATTTCTTTCAGCAACATGGTTTTACCCGTTTTTGGCTGAGCAACAATTAATCCACGTTGGCCTTTTCCTATCGGGGTAAACAAATCAATAATTCTGGTTGAAAGATTATTTGGTGAAGTAAATAAATTCAGTTTTTCGAATGGAAAAAGTGGTGTCAGGTAATCAAATGGAACACGGTCACGAACCTCATCCGGCCCTTTTCCATTGATTGTTTCCACTTTCAATAGCGCGAAGTATTTTTCACCTTCTTTTGGTGGCCTCACAGAACCGTAAACGGTATCGCCGGTTTTTAAACCAAACAATTTTATTTGTGACGGAGACACATATACATCATCCGGAGAAGACAAATAATTATAATCGCTGCTTCTTAAAAAGCCATATCCATCCGGCATCATTTCCAGCACACCTTCAGCCAGAATAATTCCGTCAAATTCTATATTAAAAACAGGTTCTTTTTTTTGTGGAAAAGGCTTCTGATGCTGTTGATGCCCATTATTTGAGGACACCGAAGGCAGCTGCATCTCTTCTTCTTCATCATCTTCGTCCTTTAACAATTCGAGCAAAGCCGGAGCAATAGTTTTAGGGTCCGCCAAATGTTCTACATGGTATTCTTTACCATCATAGCTATCCTCTTTTTCTTCGGCCATTTCAGGTACAGGCACTTCTTCTTCTTTAGGTCTTTTGACGGGTTTCTTCTTTTCTTCCGGCTTTTTAATTTTTACTTCTTTGTCTGCCGCAAGATGTGTTTCCTCATTGGGTTTTAGAGCGGGCGCAGATTTTGCTATGCGCTTGCGCTTTGGTTTAACCGTAGTAGGAGTTTCGTTTTTTTCTGGTGTCATTACTGCTTGTTTGTCAAGAATCTGATAAATCAATTCCTGCTTTTCTAAATTTTTAGAGTTAGTTATATTTTGTTGCTCAGCTATTTCAAGCAACTCAGGAACGAGCAAGTCGTTCAATTGTAAAATGTCATACATAAAGAGATGTATCGTTATTATTCAAAAAACTCAATTGAGGTTGTAAAATCTAAAATTTGATGTTTATTGTGGAATGGATTCTTTATACTGATGTGGTGTAGCATTATGAAAACCAGTCAGCTTTCTTTTGCAATATTACATCAAATTTAGAAAATATGAAATTAATTTCTTTATGTTTTTTTTAAAAGATGTTTGTTTAACATATTCTAAATAGCAATTAAACAAGGATTGGACCAAAATTTTAGCTTGTTACTTTATATTTGCTATTCTAAAAAGAAAGAATGTTTAACAAAAGAATACGCATAAAAGAAATTTTACAGCAATCAGAAGCTCCAATTGAAGAATCTATCACTGTAATGGGTTGGGTTCGCACCTTTAGAAATAATCAGTTTATCGCCTTAAACGATGGAAGTACAAATGCAAACCTGCAAATAGTATTGGAATTAGGAAAATTTGATGATGTCATTTTAAAAAGAATTAATACGGGAGCTGCATTAAAAATAACAGGTGAAATAGTAGCTTCATTAGGGAAAGGACAAAAGCTTGAGTTGAAAGCCGGCTCTGTGGAAATTTTAGGAGATAGTGATGCGGAAAAATTTCCACTTCAACCTAAAAAACATAGCCTGGAATTTTTGCGGGAAATTGCGCATTTACGTTTTCGCACTAATACTTTTGGGGCTGTTTTCAGAGTAAGGCATTCACTTGCTTTTGCAATTCACCTGTTTTTTAATGAAAAAGGATTTGTATATCTGCATACGCCAATCATTACTGCTTCGGATGCGGAAGGAGCCGGAGAAACTTTTCACGTAACCGCTTTTGATTTGGACAATCCGGTAAAAAATGAAGATGGAAAGGTTGATTACAAAGAAGATTTTTTTGGCAAAAAAACCAACTTGACAGTAAGTGGGCAACTTGAGGCTGAATTAGCAGCTTTGGCCTTAGGTGATGTTTATACATTTGGCCCTACTTTTCGCGCTGAAAATTCTAATACCGCCCGGCACCTCGCTGAGTTTTGGATGATAGAACCTGAAATGGCTTTTAGTGATTTAGAAGATGACATGAACCTTGCGGAAGAATTTATTAAATACATTATTAAATATGCATTAGACAATAATAAAGAAGATCTTGACTTCCTGGCCCATAGGCTTGCGGAGGAAGAAAAACAAAAGCCACAACAGGAAAGAAGTGAAATGGGATTGATTGAAAAGTTAGAATTAGTAATTAACAACGATTTTGAACGGCTGACTTATACGGAAGCCATCGAAATCTTGAAAAATTCCACTCCCAACAAAAAAAAGAAATTTCATTATTTAATTGATAAATGGGGCATTGATCTGCAAAGCGAACACGAGCGTTATCTGGTAGAAAAGCATTTTAAAAAACCGGTTATCCTCATCAATTATCCAAAAGAAATAAAAGCATTCTATATGCGTCAGAATGAAGATGGAAAAACGGTGGCCGCGATGGATATTCTGGCTCCTGGCATTGGCGAAATTGTAGGTGGATCACAGCGCGAAGAAAGGCTGGATGTACTGGAAAAAAGAATGAAGGAAATGAATATTCCGGTAGAAGAAATGGATTGGTATTTAGACACCAGAAGATTTGGTACCGTACCTCACGCCGGCTTTGGGCTTGGCTTTGAACGGTTAATACTTTTTGTAACCGGAATGACCAATATCAGGGACGTTATTCCATTTCCAAGGTTTCCAAAGAATGCGGAGTTTTAGTCGCGAAATGAATAAAAATGAAAAAGAGATCCGGATTTCTTGTTGCTTAGTGAAAAGATTTTTTTAACCTAAAAAAACCAGGATTTTTGAGATCACGTATATTCAAACTGTGTTAATTCTGGCGGATTAATTTCAAATCTTATTTTTTCTTCAATGAAGTCATAGCCTCTTTGCATCCTTAGCCAAAAATCAGCATTGCTACCAAAGACCTTTTCAATTCTGAAGGCTATGTTAGGAGTAATTGACCCTTTACCATTGGCAATCTTTGATAAGGTCAACCTTGATAGTCCCAACAACTCTGCAGCTTTGCCAATACTTAATTGATTAGGCCCAATTACATCTTCTTTCAAAATAATACCGGGATGAATATTTGTTATGTTAGCTCTTTCCATTTTATTCATTTTAATGTGTATCTATACATTATGCAACATAGAAAAAGAAATTTATTTAATTTTAATTATCCGGTTTTACAAATAATGATTAAATAAAATTATCATGAAATTTTTTTAATTCTTTTTATACAACTTCTTTTTTCAATAAATTCTTTTGCAAAAAAGATTCAAATGATTTTTTTAAATCCTAAAGACAGCACCACCAATATGTACAATATTTACCATGTCATCTCCATCATCAAATGAAACCATCGCTTTGCAATGGTTTGCGGCATTCAATGAGCATAATCTTGAAACCTTATTGTCATTATATGATGACTGCGCCAAACATTATAGCCCAAAATTAAAAATCAGAATGCCTGAAACAAATGGCTTTATAACCGGAAAAGCAGCGCTTCGCCAATGGTGGCAGGATGCTTTCACACGACTGCCTGGGCTGCATTACAAAATTGAAAATCTTACAGCAAATGAACAAAGAATTTTTATGGAATATACCAGGCAGGTTCCGGGTGAAAAAGATTTGATGGTTGCAGAAGTATTAGAGATAAAAAACGGCAAAATTATTTCTTCAAAAGTTTATCACGGATAATTAATAAATGGTATTTTACAAGTGTAACACTAACTAACTACTAATTTACCTTATGAATAAAAGCCACGTCATTCAATTTACTTGCATCTTCTTAGATACATTTCCCAAACAAGAAAAGCTGCCCATTTGAAATAAAGTAGCTTTGCAAAAAGTATTATTTTTCACATAAATCCAATTCACGTTTATTGTATTTATAAAAATATAACCTATGGCACAGCGCAGCAAACAAGAAGTATTAGATTATTTATCCCGAGCAGAGGTAGCGGCTGTAGGCACTTCCAATATGGGGACACCCAGGCAGAGAATGATGCATTTTGGCGCTGACGATCATTTTAATATTTATGTGAGCAGTATGAAAGGGGATCCAAAAGTGATTCAATGGAGCAACATTCCGGAGACCGCTTTATTAATTCACCAGGGAAAAACGTTTTTAGAAATGGAAGAAGTTGAGGTAATCGGAAGAGCAGAAATTATCAAAGATAAAGAAGACCGAGAGAAGGCTTTAGCATTGATGAATGTTCGCTCTCCGATAGTTGCCAACTTTGTAAAAATTAACGCCACAGACCGGCTTGAATTTATTCGAATAAAGCCTTTTATTGTTAAATATCGTTTTGTTCCGGAAATATTGCAAGGTGAGAAGCCGACCATATTTGAATTTCCTGAAAACCGGGATTCTTTCAGTGTTTGGGATGATGTAAAAGCGAAAGCAAGAGCATGGAAAGAAGCTGTTCGCCCGCTTTCCCTTACTGCTTCCTTCATTCCACTTTTACTTGGCGGTTCAATAGCATATTCTGTTTTTCACACACTCAATATTTTCCTTTTTGTACTTACGCTCTTAGGTGGCGTCATGATTCAGGCGGGAACAAATATGATAAATGACTGGAAAGATGCCGACAGGGATAATGAAAATGTTGAAGGAATACGGCCCTTTACCGGCGGTTCACGAATGATTCAACTTGGTCTTGTTTCCCGCTCGGATATGGGATTTTTCGGATTGCTTTTATCAGGTGTGGCCTTTTTAATTGGTGCTTACTTAGTGGCTATCAGTGGCTGGGGATTAATTCCACTAATATTTTATGGTATGATTGCAGGATTATTTTATACAAGTGAAAAAGGCAAATTCTCGTTTATAAACCTTGCACCAGGTCTTGCAGAATTTCTAATCGCAACCACTTTCGGGGTAATGATGACGATGGGTGCCTTTTATGTACAAACCGGATATTATTCCTTACAGGCATTTTTGATTTCACTGCCTGTTGCTATTTTTATTTCAAATGTATTATTAATCAATCAATTTCAGGATGCCGAGTCCGATGCCAAATCCGGTAAAAACACGCTGGTTGTACGTGTGGGAAAAAGAAATGCAAAAAATGTGCTGATCGCCTGTTTCATCGCAGCTTATGCGATCATTGCTTTATTACCGTTATTAGGTTATGCACCTTATACATTTTATTTCGCTTTTCTTTCTATACCATTTGCAGCACAGGCAGTAAGGTATGCTCAACAGAATTACAATAAAAATTCTGCCGACCTGATTCCAAGCAATGCACACACAGCAATAGCACATCTGTTTACAGGATTACTTTTAGTTTTCGCTTTTCTATTATCCGGCTTAGGTTTTATTTTGCCTGCAGTATATTTAATTGCTTCTCTTTTGTTGGTATTTTGGGTTTGGCATTACATAGAGCGCCAAAGAAAAACAATGAACAATTTTCGTTTGGCAATTGGCAAAAAAGCCTGATATCATTAATCAGGCTGAAATTCTTTTATTATGTCCATTCAAGCTCATTTTTATTATTTAAAATTTAGGCGATCAGGAAATAAAAAAAGTTTATAAATTTTTCCACTAAAAGATGAATAAGTAGTAATTGCTTTTTATCCATCTAAAGCCAACCTATTCTTTTTGTCATACGAAATTCATTATTTCATATTTCCTACCCATGATTTCTTCATCATTAGCACCAAGCCATTTGTTAAGCATAGTGGCATACACACTTTTAAAATCAACCTTATATTTTAAATCGCCCTGATTCAGGTCAGTTAAATCAGTCATTGGGTTTATTAAACCTTTTTCCTTTAATCCGCCGCCAATAAAAAACATGTTATTTGCTGTTCCGTGGTCTGTGCCACCGCTTGCGTTTTGAGCCACTCTTCTTCCAAATTCACTAAAAGTCATCATAGCCACATCCTGAAAACGGTTGTTACTTTTTAAATCTTTTACAAATGCGGTAATAGCATCATTCAATTCTGTAAATAATCTTTTTTGTTGATTTTGCTGGTTTACGTGCGTATCAAAACTTCCAAGGCTTACATAATAAACTTTAGTATTAATATCGCTCATTATTAGTGACGAAATTGTTTTCAAATTTCTCCCTAACTCTGTAGCAGGGTACATCAGAGAAGAAGGGTGCCTTCTGCTTTGCTGATATATATAATCTGCGCTGCTTAACGTTTCACTTAACGTTTTATACAGATAATCTGCTGCTGCTTCTCCATGTTCATGCGCGGCATTTATCTCTTTAAAAAATCTCTCATTGCTTTGGTTGTATAATTTTTTGGGGTCTTTTAATGCAAGTCCTTTATTGACTTCCCCTTTCAATGCAAGACTAAGCACATCATCTACTTCCAACGCCTGCGTAGGCTTATCACAGCCGCTGCATTGCGCATCTAAATATCGCCCAAGCCATCCTGTAGTCACATATTGGTTGCTGTCGCTTGCACTTTGCCAAATATCCATGCTGCGAAAGTGTGAACGATCAGGATTAGGATAACCCACATTATTGATGATACCCAGACTCCCCTCGTCAAAGAGTACCTTAAAATAAGTGAGCGCAGGATTAATACCAACTTCATCTGTAAGCGTCAATGCAGCATTCTTTTGAATTCCCAAAGCAGGGCGCGATTTATAATAAATATCGTTCCGGAATGGAATTACCGTATTCAATCCATCATTGCCACCGCTGAATTGCAACACTACCATTACTCTGTTACCCGCCGGAACGCTGCTCGTTTTTTCAAGGGCTTTCAAAAATTTTGGCATCATTAAAGATGCCGTAGCTAATGATCCTATTTGTAAAAATTCTTTGCGTTTGAAAAGCATAATTTCATTTTTTATTTTCGTTTACTCACACTTTTTAGTTCCTGTTTTTAAACAATGGATGTAGTATTACTTGATCTTATTCCAACATTTTTGATTCAAATTGTCCATCATACATCCCACATTTCTAGCATAACTGATATTCCGGTGTACTCATTAATTCTACCATCGTTGTTTTTATAAAAGCCTCCCTCGATGAATTATCTAAATACCTGTTTAAAATAGTGGAAGGAATAGTATCCTTAGTTTGCAACACTACATCGCTCACCTTTTTCATCAGATTTTCTTTCGATGTTTTATCAAAAACCTTTACAACACCCGCCCAGTCAACGGTTACGTGAAGCTGATTTACTTTTGGCTTTTTATCTACGCCTTCCAATCCCATCATTACATCGTCATCGTCTTTTGGTCTTATTATAAACTCATCTGCATTCGTAAGTATTTGCGGAATGCGCATTCTGAACATTAAGGCGCTGCTGTCAATCCAACTTTTGCCACCAGGCCATCCTGCTACATTAGGCGGATAAAATAAAATTTGACCTAACGCGCGTTCAAAAAGCAATTGCGATTCCGGCCTTTCCAGTTCCATTGGTATCATCCTGCGCAAACCAACAATTAATTCTATCGGCGACTTTATTCTTGTACCAATATTTTTCTCTTCATAAAACCAGCGGCTTGTAAAAATATCATTCATCAGTTTTTGCAAATCATAATTATTTTGATAAAACCTTTCCGCAAGCGTATTTACTTTTTCATTATTAACATTTTCATTTACAAAATATTTGTAAATCTTTTGAGTGATGAATTTTGCAGTAGCACGCTTTTCTAAAATAATATCTATTGCGTCATCACCATCAAAGTTTCCTGTCTTTCCCAAAAATGTTTTTTTGCCAGTATCGTGCAAAAAGGGACGCTCAATAAATTCTCCTTTTATATTGAACCCCCAACCGGTATAAGCTCTTGCGCCTTCCTTTACATCTTCTTCTGTATAATTTCCACGTCCCATGGTAAATAGTTCCATCACCTCACGCGCAAAATTCTCATTGGGGTGCTTTTTATTATTTTGCTGGTTATTGAGAAAAGAAAGCATTGCCGGGCTTTTACTTACTTCTCTAAGCAGGTCGCCAAAATTGCCTAATGCATTTTCCCGTATTACATTTAAAAGTTGTTGCTGAAAATAAATATTTATTGCTCTGCATGCAAAATGGCCATGCCAGAATAAACTCATTTTTTCGCGGAGCTGCGCTTCGCTGTTTATCATCTCGCTAAGCCACGTAAGATTCAAATTTTTAAGGTCGTTCACCGATTGTTGGCGTATTTGTTTCCTTTGGTCCTGGGTGAGCTTTTGCATATTTCCCAATTCCTGTACTCCCTTTATGAGGCCATCAAATGCATTACTTGCTACATTTAAAGCATCCGGTTTTTTAGAAGAAGTTTTTAACAATACCTCATAAAGGTCATTCTGGGAAACATGTTCCAGTTCATTTACATTTTCGGCCATGGGGCCAAATGCAGCGCGCCAAATAAGGTGTTGGTTTTTTAATTGATTAGTCAACGGCATATTTAATCTTTTGAGCTTTCGGGAATGGATAATTTCTTTTTACAGGAAAAAAGATAGACTAAATGGAAAGGGGAAAGTTTAATGAATTCAGCGTTTATCTTTTGAGTCTGGAAATTAGGAATATTAGTTTTATCTGGAAAAAGCAACCAGTTCTGAAATATTTGACTAAAGTTAAATTTTGATTTCTTAAAACTCCTAAAAATAATTTAATTTAAAAAAATCAATTAACGAATAATACCTGTATATAAAAGACTTATTTCGTAGATTAAAATTAAAATCCTAATTAATCATGCTCTTCCCAAAATACCCATGCAAGACTTCCGGTAATAAAATCCCATCTTCCCTCTGATTATTTTCCAATAATGCGGCTACTATTCTTGGAAGCGCCAACGAAGATCCGTTTAAGGAATGCAACAATTGGGTTTTACCGGCACTGTTTTTAAAACGAATCTTCATCCTGTTGGTTTGAAAGGTTTCAAAGTTGCTCACAGAACTTACTTCCAGCCATTTTTCCTGCGCTGCGCTATACACCTCAAAATCGTAGGTAAGCGCAGAAGCAAAGCTCATATCGCCACCGCATAATCGCAGGATTCGATAAGGAAGATTTAAAGATTGTAATAATTTCTCTACATGCAAAATCATTTCTTCCAGCACTTCATAACTCTTTTCCGGATGAACCAATTGTACAATTTCCACTTTATCAAACTGATGCACACGGTTTAATCCGCGCACATCTTTTCCGTAGCTTCCGGCTTCGCGGCGAAAGCAGGGCGTGTAGGCTGTCATCTTCACCGGCAATTCATCTTCTTTTATAATTTCATCCCTATGAATATTGGTAAGAGGTACTTCCGCAGTGGGGATTAAATAAAATTTATCTTCATTTACATAATACATCTGACCTTCTTTATCCGGAAGCTGGCCGGTACCAAAGGCGCTGGTTTCATTTACCATAAAAGGTGGTTCATATTCTTCGTAACCCGCATTGGTATTATAATCTAAGAAGTACTGAATTAATGAGCGTTGCAATTTGGCTCCCTGATTTTTATAAAAAGGAAATCCCGCACCGGTTACTTTGTTGCCCAATTCAAAATTGATGAGGTCATATTTTTTTGCCAGTTCCCAATGCGGCGCAGCACCTTTATAAAGCACAGGCTTGTTACCACCTTCTCTTACTACTTCATTTTCTTCAGGCGTTTTCCCTTTCGGGACAGAAGCATGCGGAAGGTTAGGTAATTTTATTAAATCGTTATAAATTTCTTTTTCTGTGGTAATTAATTGCTCTTTTACCGGCTCTGATAATGCTTTATAATCGGCTACTTCTGCTTTCTTTTTTTCAGCATTTTCTTTTTGCCCGCTGCCCATCAATTGCCCTATTTCTTTGGAAGCAGCATTTATTTTTGATTGCAATTCATCTAGCTCAAACTGAAGTTTTTTCCTTTTTTCATCCCCGGCAATAATGGTATCTACCAGAGAACTTTCTGAAAAATTCTTTACAGCCAATCTCTGTAATACTTCTTCCCTGTTTGCTTTTAAATAATTTACCTGTAACATAGATGGCAAATATAATGAGTGTATCGCGTTTTTGAAATCCTGATTTCCATAAGTGAAGATTTTGCCTTACTGATTGATATTAAATTATAAAACTTAAAATAGAAGGCCTGAGTAAATTTTTTATAGTATAAATGAGTAATGTTACTCTTATTTTCTATCAACTAATAGTTGTATCATGTTAGCAACACCTTTAACCAGTAACTAAAAAAACTTCCCGGCTCATTAGATCAGGTATTATATATCAGAAAGAGTTTCAACCAATTTCCATTTATTCAGATGCAAAAATTCTCAAATTTTTTTCAAACCCGTTATTCGTAATTGTTTGGGCGTACTTTATTGCATCCGTATGTGAAAACAAATGAACAGGAAAAAGTAAAAGAAAAACTATGGCCGCTGAAAAAATTGATATCATAAAAAAAGTTATTTTAGCGTGGTACAAATATAGAGTTCATTAAATTGATTCTGTATAATGTAGGTGAATACACGCTCTCTTAAAAAAATAAATTAGCTATTTCTTAGAGGAGGTATATTCCGACTTGCAACATCTGATTCTTTCACATTTAAAAACAATTCAAATCATTACGGACCGATGTTGGGAAATGTGGAAAAAGTGGTTAAACAGGATTGTGGTTATTAAGGTCGCAACATTTGGGGTATTTTTGAATGTACTCCCCGAAGAAAACTTAAATTAAAAAAGGATAAAAGTATATTTGTACTAACTTTTCTATTGTAAATTGACGTTCATCAATTAAATCTTTGAGTTTCAATTTTTTTTAAAACCTTAAATTATGAATATTC
>JBDTEK010000241.1:0-12649 GCA_039922575.1 Ginsengibacter sp. | reverse complement strand
GTTCCAGTTCCTGCATCATTAATCCATAAGAAATATAATCCAATCCACCGCCTCCATATTCCTGGGGAATGGTTGGGCCGAAGCATCCTAAATTTCCGAGTTGCTTTACTATTTGTTGAGGAAATTCGGCCCTTTGTGCAAAATCTTCAATGATAGGAGAAATTTCTTTTTTTACATAATTGCGAACGCTCTCCCTGATTAGTTTTTGCTCATCAGATAATAATTCATCAACATTAAAATAATCGGGAGATTGAAAAAGGTCTTGTGACATTATGGGTTAATTAGTTTATTAGTTAATTAGTTTATTAGTTTATTAGTTTATTAGTTAATTAGTTTATTAGTTTATTAGTTTATTAGTTGACAGTTTATACTCGCCTATTTACCACTCAGCACTCACCACTCACCATTCACTATTCACGATTCACCATTCACGATTCACGATTCACCATTCACGATTCACGATTCACCATTCACCATTCACGATTCACCATTCACCATTCACGATTCACGATTCACCATTCACCATTCACGATTCACCACTCACCACTCACGATTCACGATTCACGCTTCACGCTTCACCATTCACCATTCACCATTCACGCTTCACGCTTCTTCACCACTCACCATCTCTCTATATGAGCCCTTTCAAAATCCTGTTTATATTTTTCAGGAATATGTCCATTTATCATGCAACCAGGTTCCAGACTGGGGTAAATGTCCTCCAACGTGCGTACCTCATTCATAAATACACGCCTGTAAATATGGCTTCGGGTCAATTCTTTATGATCGTCAATACCTGCTGCGCCTAATAATTCTACGAAAGAATTGACGGTTTCCTCATGGTAATTGGCTACTCTTATTTTTTTATCTGCAACCACTAATCCTGCTACTAATTGCGGGTCTTGGGTAGTGACACCGGTAGGGCACGTATTTCTGTTGCAGACCAATGCCTGGATGCAACCCAGCGCCATCATCATCGCCCTCGCGCTATTACAAATATCTGCACCCAAAGCCATCGCTCTTACTATGTGAAAGCCACTTAATATTTTACCGGATCCGATTAGCGTTATGTGATGGCGGATACCAAAACCTACCAACATATTATGAACAAAGGCTAATCCATCCATAAAAGGAGCGCCTACATAATTACTGAATTCCTGGGGCGCAGCGCCTGTACCACCTTCACCGCCATCTACAGTAATAAAATCAGGAAATATATCCAGTTCGATCATTGCCTTGCAGATACCAATAAATTCACTTTTATGCCCTATGCAGAACTTGAAACCAACTGGTTTCCCATCACAGGCTTCTTTCACATTTTTAATAAAAAGTATAAATTCCTTTGGGTTGCCAAAAGCCGAATGGTAAGGCGGTGAAAAAATAGTGGTGTAAGGTTCCACATGACGAATTGCTGCTATCTCCGGGCTATTCTTCTTTGCGGGTAATATGCCTCCGTGTCCCGGTTTGGCTCCCTGCGACAATTTTATCTCTACCATTTTAACTTCAGGTTTTGAGGCATTCTTTGCAAAAATTTCAAAGCTGAAATTGCCGTTCTCATCGCGGGCACCGAAATATCCTGTTCCAACCTGCCATACCAAATCGCCGCCCTGCAAGTGGTATGGGCTGATTCCGCCTTCACCTGTATTATGTGCAAAGCCTCCAATTTTAGCGCCTAAATTTAATGCTTCTACAGCTGCAGAGCTTAAAGAGCCAAAGCTCATCGCGCTTACATTCAGTACACTGGCGCTGTAAGGTTGTTTGCAATCTTTATTCCCCACCATAACCCTTGGATTATGGTTCATTTTATTAAAATCTCTTGGCGCTATGCTGTGAGTCATCCATTCATAACCTTCAGCATATACATCCATCTGCGTCCCAAAAGGCATAGTGTCCAATTGTTTTTTTGCACGCTGATAAATGGTGCTCCTGTCAATACGGTTGATGGGCTTTCCATCTGTATCGCTTTCTACAAAATATTGGTATATTTTGGGCCGCATTGCTTCCATAAGCCAGCGCAAACGACCTATTAACGGGAAATTGCGCCATAGGGAATGTTTGGCTTGAAGCATATCCATGATGCCTATCAAAATAAAAATAAGCAGTGCGGCCAATATCCACCAGAAACCTCCCCATACAAACCATCCCAATGCTCCAAAAACGAAAAAACAAGCTATACTAGCCAATAAAAATATTCTTCTCATTAGTTCTTATTTTACAAATTTTGCGCGAAGGTCGTTAGAATAAAAGTAGTTTCCAAATCGGTTGGCAGGTCTCAGCTTTGAGTTTTTAATACCCTTTACCTGAGCGCCACCATGTCAAGTCAATGCGAAAAAATCCGTAAATTTTTGTCGGAGTTTTAAGGCCATCTCAATGGATGAAAAATCTAAGCAGATGGAAAGAAGCAACCTCGTTCAGATATACTGTACCAAATAACGGAGAATATACCGGGTTTGTACCATTCGTTGAGAAGTATAAATTAAGATTTATCTTTTTGTAAAAATATAAGCCTGCCAAATGAATACAGCCAACAAAACCCAATCACTTCGCTATCTCCATTTTCACTTTTTTGTTCTTGATCTTTTCATTTTTTATAAGATGAAGTACATTGTTCATTTTCACTTTTCGTATCGCTACGAAGGAGAAAAAATCTTTCACTTCTATCAGTCCGATATCTTCCTTTTTTAATTCGCCCTTATTAGATAAAAATCCCACTATATCCACTTTATTCACTTTGTCTTTTTTGCCAGCGGCAATGAAAAGTGTGGACCATTTGGGTTTTTCCGGAATAATATCTGTTTCAGGAAGAGCTATTTCTTCCACTGAATCATGGATATATTCAGGCAGGCTTTCTTCCGGCCCTATTATTAAAATGATAGTTCCACTAGCGTCCATTCTTGCAGTGCGCCCGTTTCTATGTATGTAAGCGTCTTCATTTAGTGGCAAATGATAATGCACTATATAACGGATGTTTGGAATGTCTAATCCGCGGGAAGCAAGATCCGTTGTTACCAAAACATTAGTGGTTCCGTTTCTGAATTTGCATAATGCGCTGTCTCTTTCCTGTTGCTCCATACCACCATGATAAAATTCGTTATTAATTCCTTTCTCCGATAATAAAGCGCTGGTGCGTTCCACGGCTTCTCTATGATTGCAAAATACAATGGTAGAACGATTTCCCAATGAGCAGATCAACTTAAAAAGCGTAAGTGATTTATCTTTATCGTCTGAAGAAACCATTTTTATCGCTAATCCTTTTTTTGCATCTTCAGGCGATAAATAATTTAATCTAACCGGATTTTTTAAACCTATAAATAAAGGGATTTCCACTGCATCGGTTGCAGATGTCAATATTTTCTTCTGCACGTTCTTCAATGAATCAATAATGAATTTCATTTCTTCCAGAAAACCCAATTCCAGCGACTTATCAAATTCATCTAATACTAAAGTGGCGATGGAATCTACTGTAATATTTCCGCGGCGGATATGGTCACAAATTCTTCCGGGAGTGCCTACAATCAAGGCTGGTGGCTGTATGAGATTGTTCTCTTCCGTTTCTCTTTTATGGCCGCCATAAGTAGAAGTGATTTTATTCCCCGTACCCATTTTTTTAAAAACCTGTTCTATCTGTGTAGCAAGTTCCCGTGAAGGAACTACAATAAGTGCCTGTGAATTTTTGTTATCTTCCTCAATTCTGTCAAGTATGGGAAGCAGGAAAGCAAGCGTTTTGCCAGATCCTGTGGCAGATAATAAAATCACATCTCCATTCTGATTATTTGCTTCTAATGCTGCAATTTGCATTTCATTTAGAGCATCAATTTGTAAATTGGTAAGTATATTTTCTATTGAATAGGATTTAATTTTCATGGCGGCAAAAGTATGAAACAAGAACGGTTGGTATTTTATTTTAACAGGATAGCGTTTCCATTTATAAAAATCAAATAAATCTTGATAATCATAGTTCAATCATCAACAAGCAATCAGCAGCCATTTAAAACTCTCCACTCTAAACTTTCTCAGCGCTCTTATAATTTGCTTTCATAAATTTGCCTCCTGAAATTATGAAAGGGCGACAAAGATTTTATACAATATTCACATTAGGCTTGCTTTCTGCGATGGGCGCTTTTTCAATTGATATGTATTTACCGGGATTTCCTGAGATTGCCCGTGACCTTCACAGTAATATTGCGCACATTACCTTATCTATAACCAGTTTTTTTATTGGCATTTCGATTGGTCAATTAATATATGGCCCCCTGCTTGATAAATATGGACGCAAAAAACCATTGTATATTGGACTTGCCATTTATTTGCTGACATCTATTGGTTGCGCTTATGCACCTTCGGCGAATGCCCTGATCGGGATCAGATTTTTGCAGGCATTGGGCTCATGTGCAGGAATGGTAGGTGCACGTGCGCTGGTGAGGGATATATTTCCAGTAAATGAAAATGCGAAAATTTTTTCATTACTCATGCTGGTTTTGGCTTTGTCGCCTATTGTTGCGCCTACATTAGGTGGTTATATGACCGCCTCTTTTGGATGGCAATCTATTTTTTTTGTGTTGGCAGCCATTTCTGCTTTTACTCTTGTTGCGGTGTATTTTGCTTTACCATCAGGGAGGCCGCCCGAAACTTCACTTTCATTATTACCGCGACCGATCATAAAAAGCTTTTTAGAAGTTGCAGCGGTGCCACAATTCTATACTTACGCTTTTGCAGGAGGAATTGCTTCATCAGGTTTGTATGCATATATAGCCGGTTCGCCATTTGTATTCATGGAACTTTATGGCGTTTCAGAAAAACAATATGGTTGGATATTTGCTTTTATTGCGATGGGACTCATTATTGCAAGCCAGGTAAATACTTTGCTGTTGAGAAAATATAGCAGCGAACAAATTGTAAGAGTCGCCTTATTTTGCCAATGCTTAGCCGGTATTTGTTTGGTGGCAGGCACCTGGGTTCATGCATTGGGATTATACTCAACCATATTTTTAATATGGATTTTTCTTAGTACACAAGGTTTTGCATTTCCTAATTCATCAGCGCTGTCTTTGGCTCCATTCAGTAGAAATGCCGGCACAGCTTCCGCATTAATGGGCGCTGTTCAGCTCGGTATAGGCGCTATCAGCACTGCTTTGGTAAGTATCCTTAATAATAATACTGCCATGCCAATGGCAGCCGTAATGTGCGTATGCGCTATAATCAGTTTTGCAATATTATTGATAGGGCGAGGGGTAATTAATAAATCCAACAGAGGAGAAGTTTTTACTTCACAAGAAACAATAAAGTAAAGCTCAATCCTCTGGCAAGGCCTTAATTCCTGAACTATGATTAAAGTGATTAAACTCTACAATGGTTAAATTAGTATTCCTAAATAGGCGAGCATTTCACCGCTTAAGCGAGGCGAGTTTTTTGAATCAAACCAAAACTTATTATTTTTCAAAGAAATCAGCAGTCTCCAAACCACGAATCTTTATAGGTTCCGATGTAAATATTTAAATCGGTTTTTGACAAATTCTTTATTTGTTGCGCATCAACTCTATGATAAATTAAAACAAAAAACCACTTAAAAAGTGGTTTAAAAGTGATGATTTTTACTTTTCTTTTGTGCCTTTCTTAGTTGCCGCTTTGTGAGATGTTGAAGTACCTTTTGAAGTAAGTCTTTTACTTGCAGATTTCTCTGGAGCTGATTTTTTTGATTCACCTTTCTTTGGTACTTTATCACCTTTTTCCCCTGCCTCCGATAATCCGATCGCGATAGCCTGTTTCGGGTTAGTTACCTTCTTGTCGCTTTTGCCACTTTTGAGTTTGCCTTCATGCATTTCATGCATCTTCTCTTCTACCTTTTTGCCTGAGTCTTTTGAATACTTAGCCATGATATAAAATTTAATGGGTTATAAATAAAAAATCAAGCACTGATTTCTATGCCAGAATTGTTAATATTCTTTTCTGTTTTATTTCAGAATCGTAAGTATTCTTTTTATGATAAAGTTAAAAAGCAGGTGATTAATGGATTCCTTTGATAGCCGAAACTCCTCAATGAAACTTAAATTACGGGTGCAATTTTTGCCAATATTTTTTAAAAGAATCTTTTAATAATATTGACAATAACGGTTATCAATACACTAAAAATAATCATAGTTACTATTGGAAAATAAATGCTGAAGTTTTCATTTTTAATTCTGATATCTCCCGGAAGTTTTCCAATCCATTTAAAATAATTATGGAAAAAATAGATCAATATTCCCGCAATTACAATAAATATTCCCGCAATGAAAATGTATTTTCCCGTTTGTTGATTCATGCTAATACTATTTCAATTTTTGTATTCGGCCATAAAAAGAAATCGGATCCTTTTGGGTGGCCGTCACATTTAATGTGGCAGTTCCATTATCAAAAATCAGGAAAGATAATTGCTGAATGCTTTGCTGGTCTTCCGGCTTGATGTCTATATTCCAGCTATTTTTTTTACCAGGCTTTACATCGTACGAAAATTTGGTGGAGGTAAATTGAATGCCACCTTCAGAAGGATTCATTGGCGCCTGGTATGCCCTCCCAAAATAAGGTAAATAACTCACGAGTGAATCTTTTTTCACTGTTACATCATATTGAGAAGTGAGCTGGCGTTGTGTTCCTCTTAGTGGCGTTACACTTTGTGCTACAAACCTGAACTCCCGGGCATTGATCAGGTTGGAAGCTTCTCCGGGTTGAATTTCAAGATTCTTTTTTGTAGAAGCGCATTGAATTAAAAGTGCCGGTAAAAAAAGTAATAAGAAAATATAAAATGCAGGATCAAAAGATCTTATTTTCATGGTAATTATTTTTTTATCAAACCAGCAAATACTGAACCGCCAATGTTTATTGAATTGTGAAAATTTGTAAAACAGAACTATTTCAAATAAATTCCGATAATGAGAAAGATGGTGCAAACTGCAAAAAGGATTAATAATAAAGGATAAATAAATTTCCACCATGCCTTTAAACTTACATTCACCAAGGCCAAGGAAGGAAGTATCAATCCGGTGGGTGTCATAAATCCCATGATGCCCATCCCGAATAAATAAGTATTTACAATTTCGCGGCCGGGTACATTTACTATTATCGCAAGACCACCGATTATAGGCATTGTCAAAACAGCCATGCCTGAGGAAGACGAAATGAATAATGTAAAGATCATAAATAATATTAGCAGCACTACTATAAATAGTGAAGACGGCATACCGCTCACCAAATTTGCGGAATAAAATAAAATGGAATCACTGATATGGCCATTGTTTAAAACAAGTGTAACGCCGCGGGCTACCCCGACAATGAATGCCACAGACAACATTCCTTCCGAGCCCTTAATAAAATGTTGAAGAAATTTACTTTCAGGAGTGCGGGTAATCAGGGATATTAATATAGAAACTCCGAGAAATAAAGCGGTCATTTCCGTTAACCACCAATCGAAGAAAACTACTCCTGCGATCATGGTTAAAAATGTGAGAAGAAAAAGTGTCATCAATAATTTAGTTCTTCCTTCAAGCGGTTCCATTGAGCTGGTTGTTGTAATATTTTCATAGGGAGAAACTGTATTTCCGTCTGTTTTGAAGACGATTGACTTCGAGGGGTCTTTCTTTACCTTTTGAGCATACCTGACGAGGTACCAAATAGTAATCCCTGTAGAAATTACGAACATTAATATTCTTTCTGAAAGTCCGTCAGTCCAGTTGACGCCAGCAGCGTTAGAGGCGATAATAGTTGCGAAAGGATTGGTGAATGAGGATAAGGTTCCTAATTGCGTACCACCAAAAATAACAGCCACAGGCACTATCAGATCGTATCCTGCAGCCAGAAATAACGGAACCATCACCGGATAAAAAACCAAAGCTTCTTCTGCCATCCCATAAGAAGCGCCACCGAAGGAGAAAAAGAACGTGAGTGTAATAATCAGCCACGCTTCTCTTCCTTTCATTTTATAGGAAAGTGAAGTAAGCCCTTTTACCATTGCACCGGTTTCATGAAAGACACTCATAAATCCGCCTATTACGAGAAGGAATAAAATGATATCTATTGAATCTGATATTCCTTTTATAGGTGCTTCTAAGATATCTAACGGTCCTTGTGCATTTTTTTTGATCGGGTGAAATGTGTGGGGAACAGTAACCGGTTTTCGAATAGCCCCGGATGAAAATTTGTCGGGAGCGATAGATATGTGGAGGCTATCCAGTGTTTTTTGTGTAAAAGGAAGATCTGCTACTGTTGTATCAGTGTTGTATTTAAAAATGCTTTCTTCAAAGGAAAGTGTATTGTATCTTCCGGAAGGTACCAGCCATGTGCCTATAGCGGCAATAACTATCACAATCATTAAAATAGTTATTGGAGAAAGTAATTTTCTTTTTTTTACCATTTTTTTGAAATAAAAAGTGAATATAAATATTTTGGTAAGCTGTAGGGAAAAATTTTCTACATATTTTTTAATCTTTGAAGCAAAGATTAAAAGGTTCCTTTTTATTCATTTCTTTTTTCCAAATAAATTGTCCTATCAAAAATTGACAATCTGGAGATAAAGGGTTCCTGAATTTTCGTGAAACAAAAGCAAAAGAAAGCGGATAAAATTTTTGAGCTGAAAGAGGATGCAACGCCTATGGCTGTAGAAATATATATGGAGAGAGATATAAAATGTCTTAACCAAATAACTGCCGAATGAACGAGGAATTGACTATAATACCAGGCTGGTTTGTCACAAATTACTTTTTATGGAATCAGGGATAGCAGCTGGCAAATCGGGAGTGCTTCCACTTCCACCTTTATTGGGATTGGTGGTGATTGCTCCGGCACCATAATCATTTTTTTTATAAGTATTATATAAGGGAGAACTGCTGCCCAACCTCGTATCTCTATAAAAAGGTGTTGGAGTGGAGTTGTCTGTTTTTTGCGCAGGAACTATTGCAGAATGAATTTGAGGTTCGTTTTTAAAAGTAACTTTTTGATGAGATTGGTGATACGAAGAGTCCTGGCAAAAAGCAACAAATGAAATAAAAACAAATATTGCAATCAATAAAAATCTTGTTTTCATAATAATAATGTTCAATAATAATAAATGCGGAAAATATTGTGCCAATATGGTTGGGATAGACAGCACACCATTTTTTACAAAAATTTATTGCAAAAAATTAGAAATCTTCTGTGTTTTTTTTAATATCCAAGAATACGGGTTTTTGTTGTCTTTCAAATTGTTCAAAGTTCTATTCATTTAAAGGAGCATTCCCAATATTCTTTTTATTGCAGCCAAAATAAATACTCTGTGTCGGGGATGTATGTTCTTACTTTTTTTAAATAATTCAGATACAGTTAGATTCCAAAGTAATCAAAAAGTAAAATTTGATGAATGTTGTTTAAGAAAAGGAAGCTATACCGGTTCTCTTTTTTTTTAATTTTCTGATTTGTTGATGTGTGCTGAATTTTGAAACAGTTCTCTTAAATTAAAATGAAAAGTAAATAATGGGCTTTATTTCGAAGTCTTTTTTTATTTTTAAGCTTATGCACACAAATGACAGTTTATGGAAAGGTATTCTTGAGGATGTATTTGATGATTTTCTCCGCTTCTTTTTTAAAGATGCAGATAAGATATTTGATATGGGAAAGGGCTTTAAGTTTTTAGACAAAGAGCTTGAAGAACTTTTTTCGGAGGAAGAGAAAATTCAATCGCCCATGTTAGTGGATAAGCTGATACAAGTATTTACCAGAAACGAGTCGGAAGAATTTATACTGGTGCATGTGGAAGTACAAGGTTATAGTGATAAAGTATTTGCTGAAAGGATGTTTAATTATTATTACCGGATACTTTATAAATACAATAAAAAAATAACTGCAATTTCTATATTTACCGATAGCAACAAAAACTATCATCCTCAAAAATATGAACATGAATTTCTGGGAACTGAAATTACTTATAAGTTTAACACCTACAAAATAATAGATCAGGATGAAGTAGAGTTGTTGCAAAATAATAATCCCTTTGCTATTATCGTGCTTACGGTATTGCTATCGTTGAAAGCAAAGGCACGTAAACTGAATGATGAAGACCTTTTGAATTTAAAATTTAAGATAACACGCAACCTGCTAAGCCGTAATATTGAAACTGAAAAAGTACGGGGATTAATGAACTTTTTGAGGTTTTATGTTCGTTTTGCCAATTCCGGAATGAATGCTAAATTTGATGAGGAAATTTATACAATCACAGAAAAAAGAAAAACTATGGGCATAGAAGAAATGTTGCTTGACCAGGCTCAAAAAAAAGGTATCGAAAAGGGCATCAAAAAAGGCAAAATAGAAGGTATTGTAGAAGGTATCGAAAGAGGCAAAGCTGAAGGTAGAGCTGAAGGCAAAGCTGAAGGCAAAGCTGAAGGCAAAGCCGAAACCAAATCTGAAGTAGTAAAAAAACTCATAATAAAGATGGGGCTCTCAGATGCACAGATTGCTGATATTTTAGGAGTGCCCATCACTTTTGTTCAAAAAAGAAGAAGTGAGTTAAAAAATAAATGAACTTACAGAATTATTCCTTTAAATTAGGATTGAAAAATTTACAAGTAATAAATACTTGAAGCTTTTATGGTCCTTTTGATAATTACAGAATTCAATGTAATTTTTTTTCTAAACCCAAAAATACCATCATAAAAAAAGAAAAACAATGGGCATAGAAGAAATGCTGCTGGATCAGGCCTACAAAAAAGGTTATGAAGAAGGCCTGAAAATAGGCTTTGAAGAAGGTTTCCAAAAAGAAATTTTAAAAGGCAAAAAAAAAGCGATTGAAAGACAGAAAGCCGAAATAGTAGAAAAGCTCATAATTAAAATGCAGATCTCTAATAAGCAGATTGCTGATATTGTAGAATCTCCTATCTCTTTTGTGCAAAAAATAAGACGGGGTAATATAAAAAAATAATTTCCCTTGAGCTTTTTATTTCATGCTGGGGTATTAAAATTTGCTTTTTTATTAAAGACCCTGGAAAATTATTAAGTGCATAAATCCCTATCCAATTAAGGGTTTTTCTTTTCATCAATTTTCCTTTTGGCATTCTGTACACTTTCTTTGCCACCTTCTACTTCTATTTTATTAGAAATGACGGCATAGGAATTTGGATGAATTGCATTGCCATATTCCATTGCATATGCTTTTGTAAATTCGGCTCCGAAATATAAAATGATAGCTGAATAATAAATCCATACCAGCAACACCACCAGAGAGCCCGCTGTGCCATAGGTACTGCCGATATTAGTTTTGCTGATATAAAATGAAATTGCAAATTTCCCAAGCATGAAAAGTATGGCCGTGGTAACGGCTCCTGAGAGAATATCTTTCCACTGTAATTTAGCGTCGGGTAATACTTTAAAAATAATTAAAAATAATGAGGTGATAATACCGAAACTGATGAGCAAATTAAGAATGTAAAGAATGGTGACGGCAACATCAGGAAAATGAGACTTCAAGGCATTGTTTAAAGATTCGATTAAAGCCGAAAAACCTAAGGAAACCAGTAATAAAAATCCGAGACTGGCAACTACACCAAATGACAATAACCTGTTTATAACCAGTTTCATCCAGCCGGATTTTGGTTTTGGTTTCAATCCCCAAATAGCATTTATTGATTCTTGCATATCTGCAAATACCGTAGTAGCGCCTACCAGCAATGTGATGACGCCAATGACGGCGGCAAAATTATTTTTTCCACTAATGGCAGCGTTTTTTATTATTTCCTGTAATTGTATGGCGGCATCGTTTCCCACAAAACTTTGTATTTGGCCGTAGATAGAGCCTTCCACAGCTTCTCTTCCGAAAAAGATACTTGCCAGAAAAACAATAACAATTAATAATGGCCCCAGCGAAAAAACAGTGTAGTAAGCCAGTGAAGCACCAAGCTTCGTTACGTTGTCGTCAGAAAATCCGATGAAACATTCTTTTAAAACTTTCCACAAGCCTTTGAAAGTAATTTTCTTTTTCATGGATTTTTGAATTGCAAAAAAGCAGCCAATATATTGAAATTAATTAAAATAAACCTTAATAATTCGTATCAATAGGCATGACTTTTTCCGTGTTAATTGTTGGTTTTACTTCCAAACCTGATCCACTGGCATTCAAATGAAAATCTTCTGTATCTAAATTAAAACTAAATAAATTTGCATAAATGTAAAAGAAGTAATTTGAAACAGGAAGGCATCAGTATTAACAAATATATCAGTGAAACGGGGTTTTGCAGCAGGAGAGAAGCGGACAAATTAATAGAAACAGGCCGCGTGATCTTAAATGGAGAGAGGGCAAAAAAAGGAAATCGTGTTTTGGAAAATGATCTCGTAAAAGTGGATAGCCGGCCTTTGAAAAAAAAGACGATGCCCGTCTACATCGTACTTAATAAACCAAAAGGGATTACCTGCACTACCGATTTAAAAGACGGTACCAATATCATTAGTTTTATCAATTTTAAAAGCCGGATTTTTCCAATTGGGCGGTTAGATAAACTTTCTGAAGGATTAATTTTTTTAACTAATGATGGCAACATCGTTAATAAAATTCTTCGTGCGGAAAATGGCCATGAAAAAGAATACGTGGTAACATTGGATAAAACTATTGATCCTGATTTTATAAAAAGAATGGGCAACGGAATTGCAATATTAG
>JBDTEK010000240.1:0-3491 GCA_039922575.1 Ginsengibacter sp. | reverse complement strand
AATATTCCTTTTTTCTTCAATCACTGATTGAGCCAGTTTCAAATCCTTCTTTTTCATCCTATAAGAAAAAACCAATTCTATTTTTTTACCACTAATATTGAACTTCGCCTCACCCGCGGCATTTTCTACATGCACATGTAACGGCTCATGATCATTGCATAATAGAAAAACCTAAGATCAGACATCCTAAAGATTCCAGGTATTTCGCTAAATCTAATATCAAAAGCAAGTATCATTTTTGATACCAAATAGCTTTTTGTCTCTTTAGCAATCGCCATCCTGTCTAAGGAAGATATAAAAACTCCTTCTCTAAAAAAAGATCAGATTAGATTACTATATTTATTTTTACATGGAAAACACAATCGGGCGCTTGCGTTAAAAAAAATAAAATAAAATAGTTTCATGAGTATGAAAGGAATGTTCAGGCCTAAAATAGTTGATACATTAAAAACTTATACAAGAAAGCAATTTTCCAATGATGTATTTGCAGGTATTATTGTTGGGGTTGTTGCTTTGCCATTGGCCATTGCATTTGCTATTGCTTCGGGAGTAACACCGGAGAAGGGATTAATAACCGCTGTAATAGCGGGTTTTATTATTTCTGCAATGGGCGGCAGTCGCGTGCAGATTGGTGGGCCCACTGGCGCTTTCATCGTAATTGTTTATGGAATAGTTCAGATGTATGGCGTCAGTGGTTTAATTATTGCCACATTTATGGCGGGAATTATGTTGATCATTATGGGCTTTGCAAGATTAGGTGCAGTCATCAAATTTATTCCTCATCCACTCATCATTGGTTTTACAAGTGGAATTGCTGTAATCATCTTTTCTTCACAGGTAAAAGATTTTTTAGGTTTGAAAATGGGAACTGTTCCTGCCGACTTTTTAGAAAAATGGAGTGCTTATTTTAAAAGTATGCAAAGCGTTAATGTTTATGCGGTATTGATTGCTGTTGCTACCATACTTATTATTCTTCTTTGGCCAAAAGTCTCCCAGAAAATACCTGGTTCTTTGATTGCTATTTTAATTACAACTGCGGCAGTTCAGTGGTTGAATTTACCAGTGGAAACTATTGGCAGCCGCTTTGGAATTATTTCATCTTCATTTCCAGTACCTGAGATTCCTTTTGTTGATTTCGCAACTTTTAAACATTTAATACAACCGGCTTTTACTATTGCTATTTTATGTGCTATTGAATCTTTATTGTCGGCGGTGGTTGCCGATGGAATGATTGGCGGCAATCATAAATCGAATATGGAATTAGTGGCGCAAGGGACAGCGAATATTTTCTCATCTATTTTTGGCGGCATTCCTGCCACAGGTGCAATAGCGCGCACAGCAACCAATGTAAAAAATGGCGGACGTACGCCCGTTGCAGGTATTGTTCATGCCATTATACTTTTACTGATCCTGTTGGTTGCAGGGAAATGGGCCTCGTATATTCCTATTGCAAACCTTGCAGGAATATTAGTGATAGTGGCTTACAACATGAGCGAATGGCAAAATTTCAGATCAATATTAAAAGGCCCGCGTGGAGATGTGGCAGTTTTACTCATTACTTTTTTTCTTACCGTTTTGATTGATCTTACTGTTGCCATTGAAGTTGGAATAGTTCTCGCGGCTTTTTTATTTATGAGGGATATGATCAGGTTCAGTGATGTAAGCATTTTAACCAATGAAATTGATGATGATCAGTTTGGATATGATTTAGTTGATGGAGAATATCAAATACCAAAAAAAGTAGAAGTTTTTGAAATTACAGGGCCACTTTTTTTTGGTGCCGCTTATAAATTTAAAGATGCTATGAAGTATATTGAAAAGCATCCTGAAGTTTTAATAATTCGTATGCGCCATGTGCCAATCATTGATGCCACAGGAATTCAGACATTGAAAGAAGTTTATAAAGATTTGAAAAAACATCACACTAAAATTATTTTATCGGAAATACATAGTGAGAAGGTAATGAAAGAGCTGAAGGCTGCACGTTTATTATTTACCATAGGCAAGGGTAATGTAACAGATACTTTTGAAAACGCTTTGCAAAGAGCGGAGAAGATAATTGGTGATAAATAATTGATGATGAATTAATACCTGCCAACTATTTTCCCGCGGCACTCGCTACTGGTGCAGTTATCAGCCGGTATAATATGTTAAAAAAGATGTTTCAAAAAGTGCTGATTTAAATAAGGAACATCCTGGCCAGTGAATAGAAAATTGGCATGGCCTCGGTAATCATTGGCGGATTGTTATCATCCTGATCCTGACGGTTTATTTAGCTCCTATAGTTTATTGCGGTTTGGATTCTTTGGAAGAAAAATAGGCAAAAAGGAAAACGAATAAACAATTGGTTCGGGCAAAAGTTACGGCAAACATACTTTCGCCTATTATCTGTCTAAAAAACTTTGCTGCTGCCCTGCTCAATCCCAAAAATTGGTGATTGTCTTTGTTAGTCATTTTCACTGTCGGCATCCGACATCAACATTTGCAGCGCACCGTATTCGGCCTAACCGCCCGTCTTATTAAGGCTATGCGAAAATTTGGAAGGCATCCGGGAAAATTATCCCTTTTCTGTAATAAATTGTTACCTTTAAAACCGTTGTTCTTTGTATCTATTTATTAACTTAACCATTGTATATGAAAGTCATTAATTTGTTCTTTGCAGTGATTCTTTTTTGTTTGGGTTGTAATACCCAAAACCAAACAACTCCTGCTAAAAGCGATACATCCGCTGTTACAAAAGGAACACAAGCTTCCTATCATGAAAAACTTCCTTTTAAACCAGATGTGCCTAATGCAGCAATGCAAATAAAGCTTGCATTATTGGCGGCGCCTGCTGAAAAAAGAGATAACTGTACGGTTTATGGATACGATGAGAATAATCAACTTGTCATTATAAAAAGAGGTACAAATGAATTGATTTGTCTTGCAGACAATCCAAAGGAATCTGACTTTTCTGTGGCCTGTTACAACAAAAATCTGGAACCTCTGATGGAAAGCGGAAGGGTTCTGAGGAAGCAAGGCTTTAAAGGTCAGCAAATATTTGACGAGCGTGCGAAAGAGGTAAAAGCAGGTACTCTGAAAATGCCGGAAGGCCCCTCCACGCTGTATGTCTATTCAGCTGATGAGAAAGATGTAAACCTTAAAACCGGAGAAGTGAAAAAAGGCTATTTGCGATATGTGATTTATACTCCATTTGCAACGGCCGCCAGCACAGGTTTACCGGAAAAACCTTCTGCTCCGGGAATGCCCTGGATTATGGATCCCGGAACATTCGGATCACACGTTATGATTAATCCTTAAAGAGATTGTAGGACAAAGGAATTAATCTAAATCTTAGATCAGGTGCGATTGCCTGTAGTAATTAATAACCCAGCTGTTGGCGTCCCCGCCAACAGCCATTCATTCATTCATAATTAATAATTTCAGGAATAATTAAAATAGGTAAGAAATGCAAAATCATTCGTCAAACTTTAATGGAGCATTTGCAGCGG
>JBDTEK010000239.1:0-4421 GCA_039922575.1 Ginsengibacter sp. | reverse complement strand
GATCAGGCAATGTTAAATTGCACGTTGATTCTTTTTCTCAGCTTGGTTTAAACGTGTCTGGAAGTGGAAATATAGATTTGAAAGGCAATAAAGCCAATTCGATTACAGCGAACGTTAGCGGGAGTGGTAAAATAAATTGCAGTCAGATCAGTGCTAATGATGTAATAGCAAAAATAAGTGGCAGCGGGAATATTAAAGTGTTTGTATTAAACAGTCTTTACGCGAAAATAAGCGGCAGTGGAAATGTTTTTTATAAAGGCGACCCTGCAAGCAAAATGAGCAAAATAGGGGGCAGTGGAAAAGTTATCAAAATTTGATCTCTGTTTCCTGCGGACTGCATTATTCTATTTTTTTTAAAAATATAGGCAGTGTTTATTTTGGATAGAATAAGCGGAATACGTAATATTGCCACCTGAAATTTTTGAAATCTATTTTCAATTTTTCGCAATGCCCAGATGGCGGAATTGGTAGACGCAACAGACTCAAAATCTGTCGTTCGCAAGGATGTGCAGGTTCGATTCCTGTTCTGGGCACCGGTTTTTATCAATTACAAAAGCTCCTTCAAGTGGGCTTTTGTTCTTTAAAAATATTTTACAAATCAGGGTAAAGAGAATAAACTTTTCTATTCCTCTGAAATAACCTGTGATGATATTCGCCTTGATTCAGCGATCTTTTTCCTTCGTGAGTATATGTTCTTTTCCTTGAAAAAAAGTGTTCCTAAAAGACAGATACCGCCCATGCACACGATCGCTATTGGACCTCCGGCTATTCCGGCAATGGTGCCTGCTACCAGGCTACCAAAAGGCATGGTGCCCTGTAAGCAAACAGTATAGAAACTCATCACTCTTCCACGTTTGTCATCATCCACATAAAGTTGCAACAGCGTGTTGGTAGTGGCTGTATGCATCATTTGTGCCAGGCCAGCTATGGCGATGAATAAAAGAGAGAGTAGCAGTGAACTGGAAATGCCAAAGCAGATCATTCCCGCTCCTAATAAAATTCCGGTGAAGGATACAATTCTTTTAAGTGATCCTTTTGTTTTCCTTTTGGTAAGAAATAGTGCGCCACAAATAGCTCCCACACCTGCAGCGCTCATCAAAAATCCAAGTGTATGCGCATCGCCATGCAAAACATCTTTGGCAAAAATAGGAGCCAGAGTTCTCAATGAAGCATTGGCAAAACTTACGATTGCCAATAAGAGTAAAAGGGATCGCATCATTTTGTTTGCCTTTACATATTGAATCCCTTCCTTTAATTTATTTATAATCTGCGCTTTCTTATCCCTTACTACAATACTTTTAGTAATGCGCATCATCAGCAGGCTTATTAATACAAGCGCATAACTGAATGCATTAGCCATAAAGCACCATCCCTCACCCACTGCAGTGATCAGAATGCCGGCAAGAGAGGGTCCGATCAGACGTGATAAATTGAAAATTGTAGAGTTTAAAGCAATGGCATTAGGAAGCGATTCTTTATCGCGGTTTACCATTTCTACCACAAATGATTGCCTCATTGGCACTTCAAAAGCATTAATGATGCCAAGACAAAGGCTTAGCACAATTATATGCCAGATCTCAACCGCATTGAAAAGCGTTAGAATTCCGAGCAGAAATGCCTGTATCAAAGCGAATGCTTCTATCCAGCAGAGCGCTTTGTGCTTATCCCAACGATCTGCATACACTCCTGCAAAGGGTGCGATAATAAAAATGGGCACCTGCTCGCAAAAACCAACCACGCCAAGTAAAAATGCAGAATTGGTAAGTTGATATACAAGCCACATCATGGCCATTCGCTGAATCCAGGTTCCTATAAGCGATAAGGTTTGTCCCACCATAAACAACCGGTAATTCCTGTAGAACAGAGCCTTTTGTTCCAGAAAATATTTCTGTATTCGATTGGTTTTTTCAACTTCCATTATCAATGCAAATTACAAAAAACAGTGTTGGCACTTTTTTAATTTTAACCTGTCGGCATTGCCAGAGCTTATGTTTTTGTTGGGGGATTTATGTTTTTTCGAAGAAGAGCAATCTGTACATTAAAAAGCAAAATGGCCCATCTGGTACACTTTACAAACCTTCTTTATGCACTTCCGGTACTTTCTTCATTCAATAAGATGATTTTACCAATATGCGTGCTGCTTTCCATTAGCTCATGTGCTTTCCAGGCATCCTTTAAAGGGAAAGTCTGGTATATAACAGGCTTATATTTCCCCATTTCGATCAAAGGCCATACATGAGTTTCCACTTCTTTGGCTAATGCTGTTTTAAAAGAAATTTCTCTGCTTCGAAGAGTGCTCCCCGTAATGGTGAGCCTTTTTTGCATGATATCTCTGATGTTCAGTTCTATTAAATTCCCTTTCATTGCATTGATGAATACCATACGTCCATCCGGACGCAATAAACGAATATTTTTTGGTACATAGTCGCCGCCGATCATGTCTAAGATCACGTCTATACCCTTGTTTTGTAAAGCTTTTTCAAAGTCTTCTTCCTTATAATTAATGCATATATCGGCTCCTGATGAAATACAGGCATTGCATTTTTCCTGCGAACCGGCGGTAGCAAAAACAACAGCCCCCAATGCCTTCGCTAACTGGATGGCTGTAATTCCTATGCCACTACTGCCACCATGGATAAGAAAATGTTCGCCGGATTTCAACAGGCCTCTTTGAAACACATTGTGCCATACAGTAAAAACAGTTTCAGGCAATGAAGCCGCCTGGGCATAGCTAAAGTTTTTGGGTATTGGAAGACACTGGCCGGCATCTACTGTTGCAAAATCTGCATAGCCTCCGCCTGCAAGCAAAGCACACACTTTATCGCCTTTTTTCCAGCGTTTAACTTCGTTGCCACATTCTTCAACAATGCCGGAGACTTCTAGTCCTGGTATATCTGCCGGAGCTCCCGGAGGAGGTGGGTAATGCCCTTTGCGTTGTGCAATATCAGGACGGTTTATGCCTGCAGCTTTTATGCGGATCAGCACTTCGTTTTTGCCAGGAACGGGAGTTGGCTTTTCTTGCATTTTAAGTACTTCGGGAGCACCGGGTTTTGTTATTACGATTGCCTTCATTGCTATTATTGATTTGCAAATTTAAGTTTAATTGATATGCTTTTGAGGCCGTTTATTCTGGGGAATTCTATTTGTGTTCTTTGATTTTATAACCTATAAAAAGAAGGGACATTTTAAAATGCACCTGTTAATTTCAGATTAAATGGTTTCCAGTCGTTTCATTTCCTTTTGGGTTTATTAAAAAAGACGCCGAAATTTTTTGTAAAACTGCGGCGTCTTTTATACCATTTATATCCGGTTTTTTTATGATTACCTGATGTTATTTTTAGCTAAGAACTGATCTATCAACGAAGCGATCAAGGTGCCATCCTCTTCCAAAGCAAAATGCCCTGTATCTAAAATATGGAGCTCTGCATTTTTCAAATCTTTCTTAAACGGATAAGCGCCTGAGGCTGGAAATATGCCATCATTTTTTCCCCAGGTAATTAAAGTTGGTGGTTGATATTTACGTAAATAGGCCTGCCATTCCGGGTATAGTGGCGGATTGGTTCTATAAGAGTAAAATAATTCCAATTGTATTTCCTCATTTCCCGGTCTGTCTAATCCACTTTGGTCAGCAATCCAGTTATCAGGGCTGATGGTAGTTGTATCCCGCACACCACCTAAATATTGCGATTTAGTTCCTTCTAATGTGAGCAGGCTTTTTATGAAATTAATATTTACTTCATTTTTTGGATCCTTCCAGTAGGCTTTCATACCATCCCAAAATGGCGATAAACCTTCCACATAAGCATTGCCGTTTTGAATTAATAATGCCTGTACTCTTTCAGGATGTTTGGTAGCAATCCTAAATCCTACAGGCGCACCATAGTCCATCATATACAGACTGAATTTTTTTAAATGGATAGCAGAAGTAAATTGATCAATAACGTTTGCCAGATGATCGAAACTGTATTCAAAAACTTTTACAGAAGGCATAGAACTATTTCCAAAACCGGGATAATCCGGTGCCACTAAATGATATTTGCCACCTAAGGCAATCAGCAAATTTCTGAACATGTGAGAAGAACTGGGGAAACCATGTAGTAATAGAATTGCTGGCTTTTCAGAAGATCCCGTTTCTCTGTAAAAAATATCCTGACCTTCAATCTTTATTGTTTTGTATCTGACCCGATTGATATCGATATTGTGAACATCGGAAGTGTCTGTTATTTCTTCCGTTTCGTTACTTAATGTTGTTGGCATGTTTAATTTATTTAAACTTTATTTGGATAATATTATCGTCTTTCTTATAATAATAAAGGTACCAATTCAATAACTAAATCATTTTCGAGATAGAGAGTTTTATTATAAATAGCATTGAATTGAAATTTCAGATTTTATTTACAAATGCTAAAAAAAATCCTGGA
>JBDTEK010000238.1:0-17156 GCA_039922575.1 Ginsengibacter sp. | reverse complement strand
ATGATCCTCTACATTCAATGCTTTCAAAACATAAGAAGGCTCCAATGAGGCAGATGTGCATGCAGAACCGGAACTGATGGCAATGTTTTTACTCAACGCTATCATTAAGCTTTCACTGTCTATATTTTTAAAACTAAGATTGCTGGTATTTGATAATCGGTTCTCGATGGTTCCATTCACAGAAACGCCCTCAATTTTTATTAATTCAGATTCCAGTTCATCGCGCAATTTCTTAATTCTCTCATTGTCTTTTTTCATTTCTATTCTACAAAGTTCACACGCTTTTCAAAAACCGACAATGCCGGGAACGTTCAATGTGCCGCTACGCATGCCTCTTTCATGGCCGCCTCCATCCATTTGGGCCGTCACGCGAACCCGTGGATTTTTTCGACGGATATATAATGCGCCAATTCCTTTAGGCCCGTAAATTTTGTGCGCAGAAAATGCCATTAAGTCTATTCCATCATTGTTCACATTCACCGGTAATTTTCCAATTGCCTGAGTAGCATCAGAAAAAAATAATACACCATGTTTTTTTGCTACAGCGCTTATTTCTTTTATGGGTTGAATTACGCCAATTTCATTATTGGCATACATAATCGAAATTAAGATGGTATTGGGTTGAATGGCTTTTTCTAATTCTGCCAGGTTGATCAGGCCATCGTTATTAACATTTAAATAAGTTATTTGAGCTCCTGATTTTTCGATGTGTGTGCAAGTATCTAAAACGGCTTTATGTTCTGTAACAACGGTAATGATATGATTTCCTTTAGAAGCATACATCTCAAATACACCCTTTATAGCAAGGTTATCCGCTTCTGTGGCGCCGGAAGTAAAAATAATTTCTTTGGGTTCGGCACCTATTAATCGAGCTACCTGTTCACGGGAATACTCAACAGCTTCGGCTGATTCCCAGCCATAAGAATGGCTTAGGCTTGCTGCATTTCCAAAATGTTTTGTAAAAAAAGGCAACATTTCTTCTAATACTCTTTCATCCATTTGGGTAGTAGCATTATTATCGAGATATACAGGTAGTTTCAACATTAAAAAATGCTATTATTTTAAATACAAATTTACTCTAAAAAATTTACAAGAGAAAGTTATGATTTAAGCCAATGTGCATTAGGCAGTGGGCAGGCAGTAGGTAGCTTTTGGAAGCTATCGTTTTTTTTTCGTAAGATATATTATACCAAAATATTACAGGATGATATGTTGCTGGAAGAATGGCGCCAGTGGTGAAAAGTGATGGAAGATGAAAAACTTTCATGGTTCTTTACGAATTTTTGGTTCGGACGGTGCATCTGTTGGCGTCCCGGGGCTATTATTGGCGTCCCGCCAACAGCTTTTTAAAACTATCTTGCCAAATGACTATGCAGATGATATGTTGTTGGCGGTCTGCCAACAATTGCCAAAGAATAAAGTTTTGAGTATTCAGGAAAAATCATCCTGTCTCTACAAAAAAAGAATGAAACCATCAGGAAACATGGATCAATTTTTCCCGAATTTACCTTACCTTCGCGCCTCAAAAATAATTAATAATGAAAACAATTACAATCGAAGGACAAATCAGGACCGAATTTGGCAAAGCAGCCACCCGTCAACTTCGCTCTGAGGAAAAGGTGCCGGCGGTAATTTACGGAGGTGCAAAAGAAATTAATTTTTCTGCTCCCGCATCAGCTTTTAAAAACATAGTTTATACTCCGGATTTTATGCTGGCAGAAGTTACAGTCGAAGGGAACGCCTACAAATGCGTGTTGAAAGACCTTCAATTTGATAAAGTAAGCGATAAGCTTCTTCACGTAGACTTTCTTGAACTCGTAGCAGACAAAAGAGTAACGGTAAATATTCCTTTAAAGTTTACCGGAGCTCCGGCAGGCGTAAAAGAAGGTGGAAAATTAGCTGTGAAGATGAAATCTTTAAAAGTAAAAACACTTCCCGAATTTTTAGCAGAAAATATTATACTGGATATTACTGATCTTAAGCTAAATGAAAATGTAAGAGTACAGGATGTAAAAGCGCCTAATATGGAGATATTGAATTCCCCCCGCATTCCTGTTGCTTCGGTAACTATGACACGCCAGCTTAAACAGGAAGAAGCCAAAACTGCACCAGCCACACCGGCAAAAGGCGCTACTGATGCTAAAGCGGCTCCTGCTAAAGCGGCTGTGGAAGCAAAACCAGCAGGTAAAAAATAATAATTTATATAGAATAAAATGCCTCTTTAACGGGAGGCATTTCTATTTAAAAAAATGGATATTAATAACCCTTTTTTTTCTGCAAATGAAAAATTCCGGAAAACAGTGTAGCCTTCATTTTTTTTCATCTTTCAAAATAAGATGTTCTTTTTTGAAGGGTACATTTTCGTTTTTTTTAATCACCATTTTTACAACTGCGGAAACTATAAAGTTGCGTACATTTGCCAACTAATTTTTAAATATGGGTATGGATAGGAATACTGTTATAGGTTTTGTTTTATTAGCGTTATTATTTTTTGGATATTTTTATTACACCAGGCAGGGACAGTTAGTTTTAGAAAAGCAAAAGCAACATATTCAGGACTCTCTTGATAAGATAAAGCCTAAAATAGATACTGCTTTACCTACTGCAAAATTAGATTCCACCTTAATAAAAAAGGACAATTTACTAGCGGGTATCAAGCAGGACACTTCCGGTAAAGAGCAATTGATTACCCTTGAAAATAAGGTGCTTAAAGTAACTTTTACTAATAAGGGTGGCCAGCCCAAAAAGGTTGAGCTTAAAAAATTTAAAACCTTTGATGGTAAACCTGTTTTTATTGATGATGGTACTTTTAATAATATTTCGTACGCCATTAATAGTAGCGCCAATCAAACCACACAAACTTCCGATCTTCTTTTTACTCCTTCGGCCATTCAAAAAAGCGGTGACGATGAAACGATCAGCTTTTATTTGCAGACACAATCCGGAGAGTCCATAGAGCACCAATATGTATTGAAACCAGATAATTATATGATTGATTTTATCATAAAATTGAATGGCGCCAACAAACTAATTACTCAGAATGTGCTTGATCTTACCTGGCAGGCCAAAGCCGACCAGATGGAAAAAGATATAGAATGGGAAACCCAGCAATCTCACGTTTCTTTCGTAGAAAATGGCGAGTATGATTTTGAACACATAGCGCGGGGGAAAGATGATAACAAAAAATTTATAAAACCTGTTGACTGGATCGCATTGAATCAGCAATTTTTTGCCAATTCAATTGTTGCTAAAAATAAATTCGCTTCAGGAGAAATTAAATGGCAGTCTCCATCTGATAAAGATTCCGGGTTACACATTATTGGTAAAGCAACTGCTAATCTAAAATTAGATGTGCCTGCGGGAGCGGACGCGGTGCTTCCACTACAACTTTATTATGGGCCGAGTGATTATAATATATTAAAATCCTATAATAACCAAATGTTTAATATGGTTCCGCTTGGTAGTGGCATATTTGCATTTGTAAAGTATGTGAACAGGGGATTTATTATGCCCGTTTTCAATTTCCTTTCCAGCAGAATGGTTAGTTATGGCTTAATAATCGCGTTGATGACCATTATTATACGATTACTTATTTCTCCGCTTACTTATCAAAGTTATTTAAGTGGGGCTAAAATGAAATTATTAAAACCGGAAATAGAAGCGCTGAAAAAAAAATTCGGTGATGATAAGCAGGCATTTGGAATGGAGCAAATGAAACTTTTTCGAAGTGCGGGCGTAAATCCTTTAGGCGGGTGTATTCCGGCTGTGTTACAAATTCCTATTTTCTTTGCACTGTATAACTTCTTTAATTCAAATATTACATTGCGTGGGCAGAGCTTTTTGTGGGCCAAAGATCTTTCAACCTACGATTCAATTTACAATCTTCCGTTTAATATACCATTTTATGGCGATCACATTAGTTTGTTCACCATTTTTGCTGTTATTACCAGCCTTCTGATCTCTTTATATGGAATGAGCAATATGCAGGATACCGGAAATCCTGTGATGAAGTATCTTCCTTTCATTTTTCCTGTAGTACTTCTGGGTGTATTCAACAGGTTGCCTGCTGCTCTTACATGGTACTATACTGTTTCAAATGTAATTACTCTTCTTATTCAGTTTGTGATTCAAAGATATATTATTGATCATGAAAAGATAATGGCCAAATTGCAAGAGAATAAAAAGAAGCCGGTATCTAAAAGTAAATGGCAGGAAAGGATAGATGCAATGCAACAGTCTAATGAGAAACTGAAAACCATGAAGCAAAAAGCAGAATCACATAAAAGAAAATAAGTTTTTAAGAAGGCGTTTAAAGCTTGTGAGATTTAGTGTTTTGAGTCTTATTAAATGGATTGGTGGTTTAAGAAAATTTGAATCCTTAAAATTACTTGCAACCATAATACAGGTATTCTTATCTTTAGCTAAATAATTAGAATATTATGCGCTTTTACAGATACTTATTAATTCTTTCTTTCGTAGCAATTGCATTTACTGCTAATGCCCAAAAAACTTTAAATGAAGGCACACTGGTTTATAATATGTCTGTAGAAACAGGAAGCCCTGAACCAAAAATGGCGGATATGCTTGATGGAGCTACTACTACTATTTATTTAAAAGGAAAACAAAGTAAAGTAGAGCTGGTAAGTGGTCTGGGAAAGGAAGCCACTATTTACAATGCTGCTACGGGAAGTGGTGTTATTTTGAAAGATTATAGCGGGCAAAAATTAATGATCACTTTAACTCCTCAGGAATGGGAAACTAATAATAGTAAATATGAAGGCATTGCTTTTGAAAATACCGGAGAAACCAGTGTGATCGCCGGATTTAGTTGTAAAAAAGCGATTGCTAAATTAAAAAACGGAACCAGTTTTACCGTTTTTTATACTACTGATGTTGCGCTTTCCAACAAATCTTACGATGCTCAATTTAAAACTTTGCCTGGCCTTGCTGTTCAATACGAAATGCAATCCGGCAAAATGAAATTCAAATTTACTTTATCCAAAATAAGTTACGATGCAGTTCCTCTGGCTGTTTTTGAAATTCCAAAAACGGGATATAGGGTTTTAACTTATGAAGAAACAAAAGCAAAATAACCTCACCTATATTTTATTTTGCAAATTCATGCAGTTTCAATTAGGTCTGTAAGTGATTTAACATAGTACATCACATAATTTATTATTTTAATTTGTATAATTTATCTGGCACTTTTCTGGACCTGAACAATTAATCACACTAATGTTTTAGATCACCAATGGGGTCCGTCCATTATCCTCTTCCCAATATTTATATCTTTTTATTTTTAGTGCAGTGAAAGTGATTTTGATAAAATGTGTTATTGATTTTTCCTATTCTTAGGATGATTTAAATAAAAAAACCTGCTGAAAAGCAGGTTTTTTATTGAATTTAAAAAGTTATTTCCTTGGCCGTATTATTAATTTGTAACCATTGTTTTGGTTATAGTCAGGTATCAGCACTTTTTGTTTGTAGGGTAGAATGTAAACGGTATTTCCTTTTTTATATGAAATCATTGCATCACTTATTTCGGCGTCACCAATCTGCTGTTTATTAAGAAGAAAGCTTCCACGGTAAGTAAGTCCGGATTTCAAATTAAAAGAAATAGAATTTTTTAGATTTCCGGAAGTATTTATATTTAGGTGCGTCTTATTTTTCTTTACAAAACCACCCCTGTCTGCAGAGGCTAAAAGGCATACTCCGCAAAAAAGTAAGATCACCGGTAATATCCTGGTATATTTTATCATTTTCGCAAAATTAATTTAATCTTAACAAAATTAAGAAATTATTATGAAAGTAAGAAGCCATTCATCATTTTTTTTTAAATTGCTCCATAAATAAATTACTTCAATTGAACGGTAGAATTTCTTTTTTAGTATAAAAAAAGAATTCAAATTGTTATCTATATAATAAGTATCGCAATTCGAATTTGATTTCATTTAAAAAAGTGAGTACTTTGTAGTTTAGATTGAAAACCATGAAAGAAAATCCATACAGGCAGAATAAAGAAGAAATGAAAGAACTGATTCAACAGTATAACAATTTTAAATCAGGGAAAAAATTTGATTTCATAGAAGAAGAGTCGTTTGAGCGGATTATTGATTATTATGATGATCATGATAATCTTCCTCTGGCGTTGGAGGCTGCGAATTTTGCAATAGAGCAGTATCCTTATTCCGCCGAGCTTCTTATAAAAAAAGCGGATTTGCTTATCGCAACCCAAAATTATTCACAAGCGCTGGCAGTTCTGGAGAAAGCGGAAGTATTTGATAGTAATGATATTAATCTCTATATTCTTAAGACTGATGTTTATCTCGCATTGGATAATCAGGAAAAAGCCGCAGCCATATTAGAAGAAGCCATTCGTGTTTTTGAAGGGGAGGAAAAAATTGAATTGCTTTTTGAATTGGCCGATGTGTATGATGATTATGAAGACTTTGACAGGGTGTTTAATTGCCTGAAATTAATTTTGGAACAGGATCCCACTAATGAAGAAGCATTATATAAAATTTGTTTTTGGACAGATTATACAGGTAGAAATGAGGAGAGCATACAATTGCATCAACAAATAATTGACGAATATCCATATACTCAGTTAGCCTGGTTTAATCTGGGAGCGGCTTACCAGGGATTAAAGTTATATGAGAAATCAGTTGACGCTTATCAATATGCAATTGCTATTGATGAAAAGTTTGATTATGCCTACCGTAACCTGGGCGATGCTTATTTAAGGCTTAGAAATTACAAAGAAGCTATTGAGGCGCTTCAAAAGGTATTAGAGCTTTCCATGCCGGAAGAAGTTATTTATGAAGCGATAGGGCACTGCTATGAAAAATTAAAAAATCCCGCTCAGGCCCGGTTCAATTATCGTAAGGCAGTACATTTAAATGATAATGACAGTCATTTACATTATAAAATAGCTACTACTTACATGCAGGAAGGTTATTGGGAAAGTGCAATTAAGAATTTAAATAATGCTATGAGCATTAACCGGTCCCAACCTGATTTTCACCTGGCGCTTGCCGAATGCTATTTGCATCTGAACCGTATAAAAGATTCTGTGATCCATTTTACACAATTTATAAAGGCTCGACCTAAAAACGTAAGAGGTTGGAAAGAATTGATAAAATGCCTTTACGATGCTGGATATTTTGAGGAAGCACTGGAACAGGTAATTAATGCTCAAAAAAACACTGATGATAAACCAGTATTTATGTATTACAAAGCAGCTATTTTATTTGCTTTAGGTAAGTCAAAGGAGGGAATGCTTCAGTTGCAAAGTGGAATAAATAGTATGCCATCATTAATTAAGCAATTTGTTCGGTTAAATCCGGCTTTGCTTCAGAATGCTGCTATTGCCGGAGTCATAAGCGGCAACAAGAATCATAAAAAACGAAAATAAAGTTGTTTAAAGATATTGATTTAGATGCTTTAAAACTGCCTGGTGCTGATACCTTATCGGAAAAGTTTTGATTTGGAGTTTTTAAAATCAGTTAAATCAGGAAGTTTTTCGAAAACTTCTTGATTTTGTGGCAGATAGGGAACGTTTTTTTTTGTTCGATTCTAAAATTATCACATCATCAATTATTTTTTAGCTTCTTTTATTTTCACAAACTATCTTTGCGCCGTTCAAAAATAATTTAATGAATTTTAATCTCGATCAAATCCCCCACAGGGTTCCTAAACCCCGCAAATACGGTTTAACAATGATAATGGACAAAGGCCTTAGCATTGAGGAATCCAGAAATTTAATAAGTGCTGCCCAACCTCACATTGATCTTATCAAACTTGGATTCGGTACAGCCTATGTAACTCCCAATTTAAGGGACAAAATAGAGTTGTACCAGGCTGCCGGAATACCGGTTTACTTCGGAGGCACTTTATTCGAAGCCTTTTTGATCCGAAATCAATTCAACGATTATATAGAGCTTTGTAAAGATTTCAATATTACTCACATGGAAGTAAGCGATGGTTCTATAACGATTCCGCACACAGAAAAATGTGGCTATATAGAAAAGCTAACTAAATATGGAACCGTATTGAGTGAAGTAGGAAGTAAGGATGCCGCTCATATTATTCCTCCATATAAATGGATTCAACAAATGAAGGGTGAACTGGAAGCCGGTGCCAGCTATGTGATCGCTGAGGCTCGTGAAGCGGGAAATGTTGGCATTTATCGTGGCACAGGAGAAGTAAGAGAAGGTTTGGTTCAGGAAATACTTACCCAGATTCCCGGTGAAAGAATTCTTTGGGAAGCGCCGCAAAAATCCCAACAACTTTATTTTCTGGAGTTAGTTGGCTGCAATGCTAATCTTGGTAATATTGCCCCTTCAGAAATTATACCTTTAGAAACGATGCGGATAGGATTAAGAGGTGATACTTTTAATTTATACCTTGATAAAGAAAAAGCGTAATGAAAATTTATGGATTGGTTGGCCAGTCGCTGGTCCATTCATTTTCCCAAAAGTATTTTTCTGATTATTTTATTAAAAAGGGAGTTGCGGATTGCCAATATCTAAACTTTGAATTAAAGGAATTAGATATAGAAATTATCAAGTTAAAAAACCTTGATAGCCTTTGTGGGCTAAATGTTACCATTCCATTTAAAACCAAAATCGTTTCATTCCTTGATGATATTACTGATGCATGCAAAGCAGTAAATGCATGTAATTGTATTAAAATAGAAAACGGGAAATGGATTGGATATAATACCGATGTAGTTGGTTTTGAAGAATCCTTCATTCCACATTTGAAACGGTATCATAAAAAAGCGTTGGTATTGGGAACAGGCGGAGCTTCTAAAGCAGTAATATTCGTTTTGAATAAATTGGGAATTAAGTTTTTAAATGTTTCCCGTAATAAACTACCTTCTTCTTCAGTAATTTCTTACGCTGATATTTCTCCTGAAATAATAGGTGAATATAATATTGTAATCAACACGACTCCACTTGGTATGTTCCCTAAAGTATATGCATTCCCGCAATTACCTTACGAATGGGTTACCCCGCAACATTATTTTTTTGACCTCATCTATAATCCTACAAAAACCTTATTCCTGGAAAAGGCCGAGGCGAAAGGGGCTATCATCGAAAACGGTCAGAAAATGCTTGAAATACAGGCTATCGAAAGTTGGAAAATTTGGAATAGCTAAAATGTTCTTTTGGTATATTTAATTATTTGAGCAAAATTAATTCTAATTTTTCAGGTAGCGGAGTTACTTTCTTTTCTTTGTAGTCATAACAAACCATTCCTGTTTTTGCATGTGCTATAATAAATTCTTCTTCTTTTCTTATAACAGATATCGAATAAAAAAGCTCAAAACTTACTTTTGATATTTCACCGCAAAAAATGTTAATGCGAAGGAGATCATTATAAAAGGATTCATTTTTAAATTCTACGAGCAGTTCATTCATAATTAGTGAAGTTCCTCCGGCATTCATTTCAGTAAATCCATATTGATTTAAAAACTGTACCCGTGCTTCATGAATAATTTCTACTACAGCATTATTACCCACATGGTTTCCGTAATTAATGTCGGTTATTCTTACGGGAATTGTAAACGAAGCAATGATTTTTTGCGGTAATTTGATTCTTATTCTGGCCATAAATTTATTCTACATTCGCTGCTGCCGTTTGAAAAATATCCATCAGGTTGGTAGAAGTCGGAGAGAGTGTGCTGTTTAGCATGATCTGTTTCCACTTATCAATCTTCTTATCCCAAACCAGCCTGGGGGGGTATTCATTGTCGGCGGATATTATGAGTGTAGCTACTTTTGGTGAAATCTTAACAGGTTGATCTTCGGGGCCGGCTATAGTAATGTACTTTTTTGCAAAGCCTTCTTGTTTTACATGATTATAAGCCAGCAGTTTTTGATCTTCAGGAGCATTAATGATCGTTTCTAATATTTGATAATTCAAATTAATAGAATCTCTTATTTTTTGTGAAAGAAGTTGATCCACTTTCACGGTCGTATTTTGTACTATTGGCTTTGTAGCGGTTTTTTTATTAAAAAACTGGTTACTTACAAATATAATTACTATTGCAGCGGCAGCAGTAGTAGCGTAGAAAAGAATTCGTGATCTTCTTTTAAAAGGCATTTTATTCACCTTTTCATTATCAAGTTGTTTGGTAATATTACTCCAAACCTCTTCTGGAGGAGGAGTTTCATAATTGTAAAGTTTATCTTTTGAATTTTGCATAAATAATGCTTATAAAATAGTTGTGTCGTTTTCTGCCTTATTAAGCCTGGTTTCCAATAGTTTTTTTAAGGCTCCTTTTGCGCGTGCTAACTGCGATTTGCTGGTTCCTTCTTTAATTCCTAAAATGTCTCCAATTTCTTTGTGGGAATAACCTTCAATCACATGCATATTAAATACCACTTTGTATCCAGGCGATAGCTTATTTATTATTTTAATAATATCTTTGGCTTCAAGTAAATCCAGCGCATCTAACTCATTGTCTTCTATTGTATTTTCCTGAACCTCAGTTACATTATAAAATTTCACTTTCTTTCTAAAATGTTCGATAGATGTGTTCACAAATATCCTGCGTATCCAGCCTTCAAATGAACCCTCGCTTCTAAATTTATCTAAATTATTATAAACCTTTATAAATCCTTCCTGCAAAATATCGCTTGCGTCGTCCTCATTTCCTGAATATCTGATACAAACACCGTACATTTTGGCAGAGAATTTATCATAAAGAAGCTGCTGCATTTGCCTGTCTCCATTTATACAACCTTGTATTAAGTCGGTTTCAGTAGGGATATGGTTGCTTTGTAATGTCAAGTTTATTAATGGTTTTTCCTGGATATTATGATAAAATATGCTATTCCTGCCCTTCTAAAAAAAGAATTAATTTATTCATTGCTTTTTTTCTATGGCTGAAAAGATTTTTTTCATCCAAAGTCATTTCTGCAAACGTTTTCTGTGAACCATCAGGAATAAAGACGGAATCGTATCCAAATCCTGAATCTCCTTTTCTTTCTGCAATAATAGTGCCTTTGCAAATACCGTCAAAAACATTCTGTTTGCCATTAAGTATAACACAAACTACTGTTTTAAATTGTGCTGCCCGATTTTCTTTTCCTTTAAGATTTAGAAGTAATTTATCTATATTTTCTTCAGAAGACTTAGCAGGCCCGGCATACCTCGCACTTTTTACACCTGGCTCACCATTCAGCGCCTCCACCTGCAACCCGGTATCTTCGGAAAAACAATCCCGGCCGGTAGTATAATTAATAACGCGCGATTTTTCACAGGCATTTTCCTCAAAGGTTTCATAAGGCTCTGGTATTTCAATTTGTATTCCTGCTTCAGCAAGAGATAGAATATTAAATTTTTCCTTTAAAATGCTTTTTACTTCTATTACTTTATCAGGATTATTTGTGGCAAAAATGAGTGTATCCATATTATTTTTCGGGAAATAGTTTTTTAAGGCAATTCCAAAGTTGTATTTTTAATTCTTTATTGTTGAGGAATTGATTAAGCGACGGATTGGTCAGGTAAAGCTGCTCATGAAATTGCTGAATTTGAAAAAAGGGAATAGTAAAAGGTAATTGTAGTTCAGATGTGCTAATTCCAAAAATCAATATTTTTTTTGGGTGGAAATAATCAATCAGATCAGTATAAATTATCCCGGGATTTTCTTGAAAATTTACGAGAGAAATATCTGCCATTGATAATTTGCATGCAGATAGCAGGTTGGATAGCAATTTCATTTCACTGTCGGATACGAATTTTTGGTCCCTGTTATTTACAAGAAAAAGTACTTGGCTTTTATTTTGACCCAGGACATTGATTTTAAATTTTTCTGAAGTTTTTACGGTATTATCTGCATGCTTTTCTCCGATAAGGCTTTTATTATACAGATTTTGACATAAATACCCGGATAATTGAATATTATCTATACCCATTATAAAAATAACCTCCCTTTTTTTCGTTTCTTTGCAGCAAATTTAGCGATATGATTGTTACCGATGATTTTATTATTACAAAAGCTGAACATAGTAAACTAAGTTCAGTTTCACTGGAAAATGTTCCTTTTGGAAAATATTTTACGGACCACATGCTTGAAGTTGATTATGAGGATGGTGAGTGGAAACAAGTAGAGATCAAACCTTATCAGCCATTGTCTTTTGATCCTTCTTTGTCGGTTCTTCATTATGGGCAAGCCATTTTTGAAGGTATCAAGGCATATAAATCCAAAAATGGGGAAACCGTGATATTTCGCCCCGAAGAAAATTTCAAAAGATTTAATATTTCAGCAAAGAGAATGGAAATGCCGCAGGTGCCTGAAGAAATTTTTATGGAAGGCATGAAGCAATTAGTAAAGATGGATGAAAAATGGATCCCTTCCTTTCACGATCATTCTCTTTACATAAGGCCGTTTATGATTTGCAGCGATGAAGCAATAGGTGTAAAAGCCGGCTCGAAATATAAGTTTATGATTATCTTGAGTCCGACGGGTCCTTACCATGATGCCCCCATGAGAATTTATGTAGAAGAGAAATATGTAAGGGCAGCACCGGGCGGAGTAGGCTATGCAAAAGCAGCGGGCAATTACGGAGCTGCCATGTTTCCATCTGCAGAAGCCCGAAGGAAGGGCTACGACCAGGTACTCTGGACAGATGCTTTTGAACATAAATATGTGCAGGAATGTGGTACCATGAATGTTTTTTTTATTATTGGAAATAAAGCAATTACTCCAGGCCTGGAAGAAGGAACCATTTTAGCGGGTGTTACAAGGGAAAGTGTCATTGTTCTTTTACAGGAAATGGGGCTGGAAGTGGAAGAGAGAAGATTGAATATAGAGGAAATAGAAGATGCTTACAAGTTAGGAACGCTCAAAGAAGTTTTTGGTACCGGCACTGCCGTTACGATTTCTATGATTAGTGAGCTGCGGTATAAAGATTTTGTAATGAATTTTGAAGTGGAAAAATGGAAAATAGCTCCGGAAGTTAAGAGTAGAATGGATGCAATAAAACATGGCAGCTCAGAAGATAAGTTTGGGTGGATGGTCAAATTATAAATTTATTTAAAAGAAGTGGATGTGAGGTCTGTGGAGCAGTTAGAAGAGGGAAATGCAGAACATTATCCATCGTTTTAAGCATAAAGTTTTATAAAAAATAGAAGTTGTTTATGCCAAATTAGAGAAAGAATATACATAGATGGGATTGTTTTTTTTAGTTTTTAAATATTTTTGGTTTTTCATAATCCTGCACTTACCTTTGCCGTCCAAAAAAATAAGGTAAAAAAAGAATGCCTACAATACAACAATTAGTAAGAAAAGGAAGAACAATCATTAGAGCAAAGAGCAAATCAAGAGCGCTTGATAGCTGCCCACAGCGCCGTGGAGTATGTACCAGGGTTTACACTACTACGCCTAAGAAACCAAACTCGGCACTTAGAAAGGTAGCTAAAGTAAGGCTTACTAATAAAATTGAAGTGATCGCTTATATTCCCGGAGAAGGCCATAATCTTCAGGAGCACTCAATTGTGTTGCTTCGTGGAGGAAGGGTAAAAGATCTTCCGGGTGTTCGTTATCATATTGTTCGAGGAAGTTTGGATACTGCCGGTGTAAAAGACCGCAAACAAAGCCGTTCCAAATACGGAACCAAGAAAGAAAAAGCCAAAAAATAACCTGACGGTCTCTGTCTGGTTATTACCTCATCTAATGGTCTCCATCTGATGATAAAATTGAAAGTTAACATTCGTCAGACCTGGATGGTATCCGACGAAAAAAATAAATAAATAACAACAAATGCGTAAAGCACAAGCAAAAAAACTTCCTTTAGCCCCAGATCCAAAGTTTCAGGATAAATTAGTAACTCGTTTTGTAAATAATTTAATGTGGCAAGGGAAAAAAAGTGGGGCATTTAGTATTTTTTATGATGCCATCGATAAAGTTTCAAAAATTTCAGGAGAGGATGGATATGAAGTTTGGAAAAAAGCATTATCAAATGTAACACCAGGGGTAGAAGTAAAGAGCCGTCGTATTGGTGGAGCTACTTTTCAGATTCCATCTGAAGTTCGTGCAGATAGAAAAGTTTCTTTAAGCATAAAATGGCTTATCAAATACAGTCGCGACAGAAATGGCCGCAGCATGTCTGAGAAGCTTGCCAATGAAATAGTAGCGGCAAGTAAAGGTGAAGGCGCTGCATATAAAAAGAAAGAAGATACACATCGTATGGCAGATGCCAACAAAGCCTTTGCGCATTTCAGAACCTGATAAATTATCAATTTAAAATGGTAACCCTTCTTGTTTCAGGAAGGGTTTTTTGTTAGGGCTAAATACAGTCATTCTTTATACCAGAAGCAGAAAACTTTTTAAATTGAATTTTGTGCGTACATTTGTAATATAATGCGCATAGATATGAAAGCAACGCTTAACCTTAGATTTGAGAAAAGTACTATAGAAGCTGCAAAAAAATATGCTTTGATGCAGGGTACCAGCGTTTCTGAAATTGTTGAATCTTATCTTAAAAAAGTTGCCGGTCACGCTAAAAAGAAAAAGTTTGTTTCGGATAATCTTATCGGTATCCTTAAAGAATATAAAGATTATACAGACGAAGAAATAAAAGAAATCTATTTAACCGGCAAGCATGATGCGTAAAATATATTTGGATACCAATGTCATTTTAGAGCATGCTATGCAACGCGATAACTACCTGAAGGTAGTAGAAATTTTTCACCTGGCTGAGTTAGGAGTAATCGAATGTTACACATCTGCTGCAACTTTTTTCACTATTGCATTTTTCTTACGAAAGGAGAAGAATATTAAAAAGATTTTTAAAGATTATTTTTCCTTTATTAAAGTTGTAGCAACTCAGAATGAAAATCTGCAAACTGCCATTGATTCTTCTTTTACTGATATTGAAGATGGCTTTCAATACTATTCGGCAATGGATAAGTGTGATTCTTTCGTTACGTTCAATAAAAAAGATTTTGTCGAACATGAAAACAAAAAACTACGATGTTATACTCCATCTGAATTTTTAAAAGCAATAGAATGATGTTGTTTTCTTCTGTTGCAATTGCCCATCAGTAGTTAGTAAAAGAAGCTGAATTAGATTTGCCACATTATTTTCTATCTGCCCAATTAGGAAATATTCTTTTTCTTCTTTGATTAACTTTTTTAACTTTTTATAAGAAATCAATTTATTACAGGTAATTTTACAAAGAAGATCTGTTTATTTATTGATTTAAAAATTCTCATTTTTCTATGAATATAAATGGCGATTTTGCCGATTCTGTTCAGCGAAAATTACTACAACAAATTGCTTCGGGTAATGAATCCGCGTTCCGGCAATTGTATCATAATTATTATAAAAGGCTTTTACAGTTTGCTTTGATCTTTACCAAAAAGAAAGAAGTTGCCGAAGAGCTAGTTGAAGATGTGTTTATAAAATTTTGGAAAAATAGGGCAAACTCAGAAGCCATCAGAAATTTGAAAGTCTATTTATATACTGCTACAAAAAATACCTGTCTCAATTATCTTTCCTCCAAAGCACATGAAAGCATTACCAAACCGCTTGATGAGATTAATATCGAATTATCCGGTCCCATTTGCCCAGACCAGCTTTTGATCTTTCGCGAAACTTTTACCATTATTAAAAATGCGATTGAAACTTTACCTCCAAGGTGTAAGGTGATCTTTAAACTGATTCGTGAAGACGGATTAAAGTATAAGGAAGTAGCTGAAATATTGAATCTCTCTCCTCACACTATAGATGCACAAATGACCATTGCACTTCGGCGAATTGCTTTTCTCTTAAAAGAAGAATTTGAAAAAGCGCCCGGCGCTCCTGTTTTTAAAAAATAAATCCTGATTTTTTTTAAGGGGTCTTTTACTTTTTGCTGTCTATATATAAAAGAGCAATTATTTCATGCAGCATCCCGAAAATAGATTATGGAAATTACTCGCACTAAAACTTTCAGGAGAAGCAACCCCGGATGAACTGAATGAGTTAGATGCCTTTTTGAAAACATCTGCTGATGAGCGCGATGTGATAGAAGGTATTGAGGCATTTTGGAATCAAAAAAATGATCCCGCAGACTTTAATGATCATATGGAAGAAGATAGATTTCGTTTTATTTTGAATGCAGGGAATGAAGAAAATTTAAAGAATGAAGAAGACGTAGTTCCGGTAATAGAATCAGTAAAATACAATAAAAACAAATGGTTTTATGCTGCTGCATCTGTGATGGCTATTCTTGGATTTGCTTTATTATTTAAACAGCAGGATACCAATAAGACCAAGTTAAGTGCTTCTTCTGAAAAGGGTATTCAGCAGGTATTTGTAAAGCCCGGTTCCAAATCTAAAATCATTTTACCTGATGGATCTGTTGTAAGATTGAATAGCTCCTCTACCTTAAGCTACAATAATGATTTCAATAAAGAAGTAAGAGAAGTTAATCTTGTTGGGGAAGCTTATTTTGATATTACTAAAGATGCCCATCATCCTTTTGTTGTGCATACTTCCAATATTGATATTGTAGTGCTCGGAACTTTATTTAATGTAAAATCTTATGAGCAGGATCAGACTATTGAAACAACCTTATTAAGAGGAAGTATTGAAGTTTATAATAAAAGTGATCCTTCTGCACCAAAAGTGATTTTAAAACCAAATGAAAAACTTGTTTTTAAAAAAAAGCAGGATGAAAAAATTCAGGAACCGAATAAAGTTGGTGTGAATTCAACAAAAAAACTCATTTCTGGAGAGAATATTTCCATCTCCACATTAGCTGTCGGCAAACCCGATAGCCTTAAAGAGGAAACATCATGGCTTTACAATAAATTAGTGATAGATGGTGATGATTTCTCGAAAATGATGGAAAAAATGGAGAGATGGTATGGTGTCAGAATTGAAATATTAAGTCCGGAATTAAAGCAATTTCATTTCAAGGGCATCTTTGAAAATGAGACTATTGGAGAAGTATTAAAGGCCCTTCAGTTAACAGTGAATTTCCGGTATAAAATAAATAATGATAGTATTAAAATAATGAAATAAGAAAATGAAATTAAAATAACGGAGGATATGGCAGTATCCTCCGTCTAGCTAAAAAACTTGATAAACCATTCTAAAAGGTATTTTATTTTTTAACCATAAAGCATAAATGTATGAAAAAAAGACAACCGCTAA
>JBDTEK010000237.1:0-3970 GCA_039922575.1 Ginsengibacter sp. | reverse complement strand
ATAAGGCAATAAGGTTTCGGTAAACTATATATCTGAGTTTTCTACTAAGGTTAACAACCCAAAAACCGGATTCCACTAAATTTACTGAAGAATCTGTTATTTATTCAGTATCAAATTAGTGCAATTCATGAACCAAATTAGTGTAATTTATAGACTTTTAAATTCGTGTTATCCGTGAGAAAAATTAGTTTTATTTATTTTATAGTATTCATCTTTTTTTCAGCATGTAAGCCAAAAACAAAATCACCGGCACTCTTTGAAGTAATGAATGATGCCAAAACCGGATTACACTTTGCTAATAAACTCACTCCTACACAGCAATTCAATATTTTCAAATACCTCTATTTTTATAACGGTGCCGGCATTGGTGCCGCAGATTTCAATAACGATGGCAAAATAGATCTGTTTTTTGCCTCTAACCAGGGACAGAATAAATTGTATCTGAACAAAGGGAATATGCAGTTTACTGATGTTACTGCAGAGGCTAAAATTCCTGATGATGGAGGCTGGTCAACAGGCGTTTCTGTGGTAGATATTAATAATGATGGGCTATTAGATATTTACATTTGCAGGGTGGGTAAATATGAAACTTTAAATAGTCAAAATCAATTACTCATTTGCCAGGGAATAGATAAAAATGGGGTACCATTTTATAAAGACGAAGCTCATAAATATGGATTGGATTTTTCAGGATTCAGCACTCAGGCTGTATTTTTCGATTATGATGGCGATGGTGATCTTGATATGTATTTATTAAACCATTCTGTTCATCAGAATGGCACTTTTGGCCTGAGGGAAAAATTATTAGCCACAAAAAATCCATATTCCGGCGATCGTATTTTTCGAAATAATGGCAACAATACTTTTACTGATGTTACAGAGCAAACCGGAATCCACAGTTCCGTTTTAGGGTATGGCCTCGGCATTTGTGTATCTGATATGGATATGGATGGCTACCCGGACATTTATGTAGGCAACGATTTTCACGAGAATGATTACATGTATATCAACCAGCATAACGGCACTTTCAAAGAAGACCTTACTAACCGGGTAATGCACACAAGCCAATTCAGTATGGGAGTGGATGTAGCGGACCTTAACAACGATGCCTATTCAGAAATTATCTCTATGGATATGCTGCCATCGGATCCACAAATTTTGAAAAGATCTCTTGGCGAGGACGAATACGATTTATTTTACAACAAACTAAACTACGGTTACAATTACCAATATACCAGGAACAATCTTCAATTTAACCGCCGCAATGGAATGTATAGTGAAGTAGGATTATATTCTGGCATTGACGCTACAGACTGGTCGTGGGCACCTCTTTTTATGGATTTTGATAATGACGGGAAGAAAGATCTTTTTATATCAAATGGCATCACCAAAAGATTGAATGATATGGATTATGTCAATTACGTTTCCGGCGAAGCGCTGCAGTCAAAGATGCGTACGGATAAACTAAATGACAATGATATAGCCATGATTGATAAATTTCCTCAGACAAAAATACCCAATCGTTTTTTTAAAAATAATGGAGATTTAGTATTTGAAGATATCGCAAAACAGATTGATGGAAACAAGCCTTCCTATTCCAATGGCGCCATATATGCTGATTTGGATAATGATGGAGACCTCGATGTAGTTGTAAATAATATAGATGAACCGGTGACGCTTTATCGTAATAAAACAAATGATATGAAAGCAAAACCTTTTCTTGAAATTAAGTTGAAAGGTGATGAAAAAAATATAAATGCACTCGGTGCCAAAGTATTTGTATTTGCAAATGGAGGAATCCGGACTTATGAAAATTATCCGGTGCGCGGATTTATGTCAAGCATGCAAATTCCGGTTCACATTGGCTTGGACCACACAATAGTGGATTCCATATTGCTTGTATGGCCTGATAATACGTATCAGCCAATTCAATACTCAAAAGGCAATTCTTTTATAACCATCGCCTATAAAAAAAATCTTCCAAAATTTAATTACGCAAGTATCACGGAGCATTGGAAAAATCCTACCAGGCCTATGGAGGACATTACTTTAAAAACCAATCTTCTCTTTAAACATGTGGAGAATACATTCCAGGAATTCAACCGCGAGCCTCTGATCCCTCACATGCTTTCCACCGAAGGTCCTGCATTAGCAATATCAGACATCAATCATGATGGCCTTGAAGATGTTTTTATCGGTTCTTCGAAATGGGAAAAGCCAGCGCTTTTTCTTCAGCATCCTTCCGGAAAATTCATAAAAACAGAACAGCCCGACCTTGATAAAGACAGCACTTACGAAGACGTAGGCGCCTGCTTTGCCGATGTAAATAATGATGGCTTTCCCGATCTTGTAGTAGCCAGTGGAGGAAATGAATTCTATGGAAAAGATGTATATCTAACGCCAAGAATTTACCTGAATGATGGAAAAGGTAAATTACATAAACTTAATAATGCTTTTGATAGTTTATTTGTAAATGCATCGTGCGTGGTTCCTTATGATTTTAATGGCGACGGAAATATTGATTTGTTTATTGGCGGCCGGTCTGTACCGTGGAATTATGGCCAGGTACCTCAATCTTATTTATTGCAAAATGATGGAAACGGGAAATTTAAAGATGTAACAGAAAAGTATGCGAAAGGGCTGTCCAATATAGGTTTCGTAACCTCTGCCCTCTGGTTTGATATTGACAAAGATGGCGACAAAGATTTGATCCTCACTTTAGAATGGGGCGGCATTGTTGCTTTCATAAATAACCATGGAACTTTTACCAAAAAAATATTGACTGATAAAAAAGGCTGGTGGAATTTTGTTTTACCTGTAGATTTAAATAATGATGGGAATATAGATTTAGTAGCCGGCAACTTAGGATTAAACAGTCGCCTGAAAGCTTCCGAAAAAGAGCCGGTAAGAATGTACTATAACGACTTTGACGACAACGGGAAAAAAGAACAGGTGCTTACCTATTATTTAGGCGGTAAAGAAATTGAATTTGCCAATAAGGGTGAGTTGGAAAAACAAATTCCAATCATTAAAAAACATTTTTTATACGCGCAGGATTTCGCAAAAGCTTCGCCAGAGGACATTTTCACCAAAGAGAAATTAAGAACAGCGGATATTCTAACTGCTGATTATTTTTCAAATGCTATTTTAATGAATGACGGGAAACTAAATTTTTCTATACAGCCAATGCCATGGCAGGCACAATTATCGCCTTATAAAGATGCAGTAGTGGTAGATGCAAACGGAGATAATTTACCAGACATTTTATTGGTTGGTAATTATTATGAAAACAATATTCAGATGGGCAGGTACGATGCAGATTTTGGAACTATTTTAGTTAACAAAGGCAATGGAAAATTTGAAGCAGAAACATTGAATGGCTTACAAATTAAAGGGCAGGTACGCCACATACAAAAAATAAATATTGGCAAAAAAGAAGCCTTTATTCTTGCCAGGAATAATGATAGTACGATGGTGATTCAGTTTAAAGACAATCTAAAAGGGAAGAAATAATTTCCTCGGCAAATTCCGTTTTTGTTACTGTATAAAATCATATTGATTTATTTTAACAAGCCAGGTGATAAAGCCTGAAAAAATATTGATGGTTCCTCACAAATTTTTAAATTACTCACATCCGGCTTTTGCCGTGCGATGGCCGGATGAGCGGTGCATGTTATCCGTAAATTTGTTTCTTTTTTATTCAAGTAAAAAACAAAAAAATGGAATTAATGCGTTATGTTGGCGCATCGCCAAATCCTTCTTAGCCTGGCTCCACTCTCTGAAAATATATCTTTTAAAAACGCTATTGATAGGTTGTTGCCGAGACGCCAACAATTGCAGGATGTTAATAAGCAAGTTGCACAAACAGGCTTTTGCCGGGCGATAGCCGGATAATTGCGCGGTGAGGTTCATGTTATCCTTGAACTAAGCGAAGCGCCCTCATGAGCTCCATTAAAAATAAAATAAATGC
>JBDTEK010000236.1:0-4446 GCA_039922575.1 Ginsengibacter sp. | reverse complement strand
GAGTTTTCAATAAGGGTACCAATAAATGCCGCTCCATCTATTGCAAAATCAAGTTCCTGTAATTTTTCAAAAACTACTTTAACTACATCCCTTAGCTCATCACTTTTGTGCATGGCCAGAGAACATGAGCGCACTTTTTCCAATGCGACTTCAATCAGTGCTTCTCTTGCCTGCGCAATTGCTTTTTCTATATCAATGTATCTTTTATAAGCTAATTCAAACACATTGCGAAATCTTTTGAATAAATTTTCTTCATCCTCAGTTAATGGATGATAAGTTGAAATACCCAGTGCAACCGGGCCAAGAGAATACCAATAATAATTTAGGGAACATGCTTTAGCCAGGTATTTATCTATAAAGACATTAGTTGTTTTCTGATAAGTAAGCCATTCTTTTAATTTTTTGCCTTTGAGATGCCTGATAAAAAATTCATCTTTCCCTTTCATCATTTTTGCAGCAAAGGCTCTTGCAACTTTATGGTTGATATATGAAGTTTCGGTAATGAAAGTCTTATGATGTTTGGCATAATATTCATAATTCATGTATATGCCTCTTTCCGGATAAAAGATGGCTGTTTGCACATTCCGTATTTCCCTGACACCCAATTTTTGTAATTCTAAAGAAATGGTTTTACACACCTCCGGCATATCCTGCGGTTGGTTCATGCTTAATGAAATGACACGCACTTTTTCCAATGCTGCTTCTATTTCAAGTTCACGGTTTTTTTCCGCAAGCTCTTTTTCAAGCTGCTCATTTCTTTCTTTTAATTGTTGTTTCATTTAGTTATATATTTTTAAATGAACAGGATTGTGATAATAAATTTTGTTCCTTCTCCTTCTATAGTTTTCATTTTTATTTCACCACCAAGTACTTTTAAAATATCATACATTTTCTGGGTCAGAGCCGTAGGCTCGAAATATTTTGTAACAACGGATTTCAATCCGTTGAATAGAATCGGGTACTTAGTCCAGAGCCGTAGGCTCGGCTCATATCTTTTAAATGAGCTCCTGAAAAATATATTGTTCATCATACTCTATTTTAAAATTTTTCAAAAATTCAAGATACTCTTCCCTAAAGCTTTGTTTTTTGTGATGCGCTTCCTGGTTCAAAATATACTTATACACTTTATCCAATTGCGATTGGCTGTAGGAAAAAACTCCATACCCTTCCTGCCATTCAAAACGTTTGGGCGTTAGTTGATGATCATTGATATATTTTGATGATTTTGCTTTTACTGTTTTCATTAATTCAGAAACAGAAACCACTGGTTTTAAGCCAATCAGGCAATGCACATGATCTTCTACTCCGTTTATGATAATGTTTTTACACTTTGTTTCATTGATTAAATTGCCAATTACACCAAAGAGATTATTTTTCCATTTGGTATCAATTACCGCTTCGCGATATTTAACCGCAAAAACAGTTTGCAGATAGATTTGATGGTAAGTATTTGCCATGTGATATACTTTTTTTATTCTTATTAATATATGTTTCGAACCTACGGTTCTCAATTATTGCTGCTGGTTAGCCAACGGATTGAAATCCGTTGTTACAATATGATCCGATGCTACGCATCTGCAAATCCATTATTTTAGACAAATCCGGAATTCAATTCCGGATTTGTCCATACTTTCCCTTCCAATCATGAGACCGGCAATTGAATTATAAACTCCGTCCCCTTTCGCTCCTGGCTTTCCACTTTTATTTCCCCTCCATGCGCCTTTACAATATCATAACTCAAACTCAACCCCAACCCGGTTCCTTGCCCTGTTGGCTTTGTGGTAAAGAATGGCTGAAATATTTTATCTACTATTTTTTGAGGAATGCCATTGCCGTTGTCACTTACAGTAATCAAAACACTATTTCCAGATTTTTTTGTTGTTACTGAAACTGTTGGTTCGTACAGAGGTGACACCTTTTCAAAAGGTGTCACCTCTTTGGAATTCGAAATAAGATTCTGGTTTATTTGTTCGTTTACTGCACTTCGGCTTCTCTCTGTACACGCGTAAAAAGCATTATTGAAAAGATTCAATAAGACCCTTCCAATTTCCTGTGGAATGATATTTACTTGGCCGATACTTTTATCAAAGTCAGTCTTCATAATTGCATTGAACGATTTGTCTTTTGCCCGAAGCCCATGATAGGAGAGACGCAAATATTCATCGCACAAAGCATTAATATCTGTCGGTTCTTTTACACCTGTGCCTGACCGTGAGTGTTGCAACATTCCTTTTACAATATCACCGGCGCGCTTGCCATGATGATTTATTTTTTCAGAGTTTTCTATCACGTCATTTATTATATCAGTTTCGGTTTGCTCGTCTCTTTCTCCTTTTGGCTTTAAGCGTTCAGCCTTTAGCTCTTCCAGCATTTCTTTATTTACTTCTGAAAAATTATTGACGAAGTTCAACGGATTCTGAATCTCGTGGGCAATACCGGCTGTGAGTTCACCGAGCGAAGCCATTTTTTCTGATTGTATGAGTTGGGCCTGGGTTGCCTTGAGTTCGCTATAAGCCTTTTCAATTTTTGTTTTGGCTTTTTGTCTTTGCCTGTTGAGGCGGAATAAAAAGATCATTACTGCTAAGAATAATGCGAGCAAGCCAGATAATATATATAACCTGTTCCTGTTTTTATACTGCATCTGAGCAGATTTTATTTCGTTCCGCCTTATTTCCTCATTAAACTTAAAACTGGCAATCTGTCTTTGTTTATCCTGGTTAAACAGGCTGTCTTTTGCCGCCATCGCAAGTTTGTAATATTGCAATGCTTCTTTGGTATCTGTCTTTTCATAAGCCTCGGATAATATCAGGTAGGCCTCCGATTTTTCCTGGTTAAATTTTTTCTGTTTGGCAATATCAAGCGCTTTTTGCGCGTAATAAATTGCAGAATCGTTTTGGAACCTGTTTATAAATAAAGTTGCCAAACTGTTATAAGCGCCTGCCAGGTCTTTTAAATTGTTTTGTAGTGATAAGATATCTATACCCTTTTTGTAATAAACAAATGCGGCGCTGTCATTATTCAATTTAGCCATGGTTTTGCCTATCATGAAAGAAATCCATCCTCCATAAAAGTTAATGGCATCGGAATAAGTGATAGACAATTTAAGATAAAACAAAGCGGAATCATATCGCTGTATTCCAAAATAAATGCTGCCAATGTCTGCGTAGTCTGCTCCACAAGCGAGACAATCAGGAGTGGATTTTGAAAGTGTAAGAGCCTTCCTCCCTAATTGCAATGATTCATTATAATCCCCCTGGTCCCTGTAACTTCGCAACATTACTTGATAGGCGTTTAGCGTCATCTCTGTATCTTTTGTTGCATTGAAATGGTCTAATGCTCTGGATCCTAATTTGATTGCTGTTGGATAATCGGCCATAGCCCAACTGCTGAAAGCAAGATCCAGATCACTGGTCATTTCGCCTTTCTTGTAACCGATAGACTGTGCTAATCTGAGTCCTTGCTGAGCTATTACGAAAGCCGTGTCCGGATTCGATAAGAAATAATAAGCACTTAGACTATTCAAAAGGTTAACTCGCGTGGAATCGTCCTTTGCTTTTGACAGTTGAGTCAAAACACTATCTTCATAATTTTGCTGCGCCGATAGAAAACTGATTGAGTTAACCAGGAATATAAGTATGATTAGTTTTTTCATTGGCTGATGTGTAAATTTTAAATAAAAGGTAATGGAATAATAGACTCTGTTTCCTCGCCGTCCTTTGCCTCCACTTTTATTTTGCCGCCATGCGCATTAATAATATCATCAATTTTCTGAACTATGATTTTTTTGATTTACATGATTCAAGAAACTGGTGAAACGGTAATAAACTCCGTTCCCCATCCGACCGGGCCATCCGGGCGGGCTTCTCGCTCCTTCACTGCCTGCGTTTCCGCTTCAGCAGACAGGCTTTTCGCTTTTATTTCTCCATCATGCGCTTTTACAATATCATAACTCAAACTTAATCCTAAACCTGTTCCTTGTCTGGTTGGTTTTGTAGTAAAAAATGGTTGAAAGATTTTGTCAACGATTTTTTGTTGAATACCATTCCCATTATTACTAACCCTAATCAACAAATGCATTAGTTTTTTTTGAATTGAAACTATAAGCCCATAATCTATATGTTGCTTTGTGCTTTCGGCTTTCTGTTTTTCGTTTGTTCAATATTTTTCTATGAATACTTCAAAAACAGCAGGGGTTTTTTCCCCTGAATTACTTTTTAAATGAATCTAAAGCATTTGAAATTAATCTTCTTTTAAGGTAAATCAATTTCGCTACCTTCTTTCGCCATTTCATATTCGGTAAGCTCTTTATAATTATTCCTTATGTCTAGAAAAATTCTATTTAGCTGCTCGTCAGAATGTGCGGGATCATGATGGGCTAATAAAATTTTTTTCACCTTGCATAATGATGCATACTGTAAAGCATCTTTAATGCACGAATGCCCCCAT
>JBDTEK010000235.1:0-5556 GCA_039922575.1 Ginsengibacter sp. | reverse complement strand
TTCCATTAGTAAGCCCCGGAAAAATATTATAGTTCCTGAGCTTATATCGCTGATAATTTAATTGATAAACGAGAGCGAAGAAATCATCAGGCCACTTTAATTGCTTGCCTAAAGAAACGCTGAATCCAGTGGTTTTTATATAAGAAGAATCGGCAAATGAACCATTATAAAAGCCGGTAGTAGGATCGTAAGCATTCGCATACTTGGTATCATAATAACTTACAGTAAATGAATTCCTTTTTTTACCGCCAAGCCATGGTTCAGTAAAAGAAAAATTATATGACCGGAATTGCCGTCCATTGCTTTGCGCTCTCAGGCTAAGTTTCTGTCCATCACCTACAGGCAAGGGTTGCCATGCTTTTTTATTAAAAATATTGTAGATAGAGAAATTATTGAACGTGACACCAAGGGTTCCCGTGAGTCCTATGCCTCCGCCAAATCCCGCCGAAAGTTCTAACTGGTCAGATGATTTTTCCTCTAAGCCCCACGTTATATCTACCGTTCCATTATCCACATTGGGAACAATACCGGGGTTTATTTTCTCCGCATTAAAATACCCCAATTGCGAAAGTTCACGTTGTGTACGGATAATATCCTGACGGCTAAATTTCTCTCCTGGTATGGTTCGCAGCTCACGACGGATTACGTACTCTTTTGTTTTGTCATTACCTGTGATCTCCACTTTGCCAATATTGGCCTGAGGCCCTTCTACAATACGAATTTCATGATCAATTGTATCATTATATACTGCGGTTTCCACTGGATCTATTCTAAAAAACAAATATCCATCATCCTGATAAAGGCTGCTAATATCGCCACCTTCGGGAGAGGGAGTTTTGCCCAATCTTTTGTTTAATGTTTCTGCATTATAAATATCTCCTTTTTTAATACCAAGCAATAAGGTTAAAATTGAATCAGAATATTTGGTATTTCCCTTCCAGGCAATATTTCCGAAATAATAGCGGTGGCCTTCAGAAAGTTTGATAGCTACATCCAAATCGCCTTTATCATTATAAGTGGTATCAGCTATTATAGCAGCATCGCGGAAGCCAAGAGAATTGTAATAATCTAATATTCCGGACTTATCTTCTGTAAATTTCTTTTCATTAAATTTTGCTGAACTCAAAAACTTAAAACGAAAATAAGGGTCGAGCACTTCTTTGGTTTTTGATGGTATCAAATAACCATTTTCATGTAAATATTCATTAAAGGAGATGTGATTGCTCTTGGTAGAATCGTATACGTTTTCATTAATGGAAGGAAACAAAGTAAACCTGCTTTTTTCTTTAGTTCCCTTCATTTGCTTTTTCAGCTTTAGATCAGAAACTGAATGATTACCGGCAAAATAAATTTCATTGATACGAACCTTACCATTTTTATTAATTATAAAAACAATATTTACTGCATTAGCAGCTTTTGGGTCTTTGGTTTCCACCACTTGTACATCTACATTTCTAAAGCCTTTATCAATATAAAATTTCTTTATAACATCAACAGAAGTAATTTTAAGGCTTTCTGTAACTCTTGTTACGCGCCCCTTTGCCAGGCCAAGTTTTGGGGTAAGATCGTCAGCTTCACTTTTTCCTATTCCTTTAAATTTAAAAGCGGTAAGTGTAGGCCGGTCAGTGATATTTATTTCCACCGAAATATGATTACCAGAAAGCTGGGTTAAATAGATCTCCACATTGGAAACAAGGTTTTGTTTCCACAAATTAGTAATGGCTCTGGAGAAATTATCCCCTCCGGGGATCTGTACTTTATCACCTATGGCGAGGCCGGAAATTGAAATTATTAAGTTCGGATCAAAAGATTTTGACCCGGTAACTTTTATATCTGAAACAATATATTCTTTGGGATTTTTTGCATTGAAAATATTTTCCAATTCCGGGTTTATAGAAGTATGCGTCGTATCCCTTTGTACAGAGGTAGTATCATGTTTTATTGGATGATGAAGCGTATCGGTATGCATAGGAACAGGCGCAATCGTATCAGTTTTAACCTGGGCAGAAGCAATAGTTTTAGTAGTAATAGCGATAACTATCAAGAGTAAAATCTTGTAGATCTTATGCATTCATTCGATTTTAATAGGGCGGCAAGTTAAATTCAATAATTAAAAGTTTTTGTTAAATCGGGCGGCAGTGAGGAGTTCGCAGGAGATGGGGAATGGTGAATGGGTGAATCGTGAATCGTGAATCGTGAATCGTGAATGAGGAATCGTGAATGGGTGAATCGTGAATCGTGAATCGTGAATGGGCAATCGTGAATGAGGAATCGTGAATGAGGAACCGTGAATGAGGAATCGTGAATGGGGAATCGTGAATGGGGAATCGTGAATGGGGAATCTTGAATGGGTGAATCGTGAATGGGTGAAAGCATAGTAAGTCACTAACAGTATCTGAGCGCTGAAACTCATAGCTGAATGCTCATAACTGCTCGCTTGTTTTCCCGAATCTTCTTTCCCTGTTTTGATAGTTTAACAACGCTTTGTACAAATTTTCTTTTCTGAAATCGGGCCATAAAGTATTTGTAAAATATAGTTCAGTGTAGGCCAGTTGGTACAATAAAAAATTACTGATCCTGTATTCGCCGCTGGTACGTATCATTAGTTCAGGATCGGGAAAAGAGGCTGTACATAAATGCCGGTTAAAGACTTCATCTGTAATTTCATCCGCCTGAATTTTTCCTTCTTTTACTTCCGATGCAATATTTTTTACCGCTTTAATAATTTCCCAGCGACTGCTATAACTTAATGCCATTATCAATTTAAGCCCGGAGTTGATTTTTGTTTCTTCACATGCCTCATCAATTTCTATCCTGGCCGAAGAAGGAAGCAATTCAATATTACCAATCACGTGAAGGCTAATGTTATTCTTATTTAACGTAGGCACTTCCTTATGGATCGTTTGAACCAATAGTTCCATTAATCCGGTAACTTCATCTTTTGGCCGGTCCCAATTTTCTGTGCTGAAAGCATAAAGAGTAAGGTATTCAATCCCTAATTCTGCGCAACCTTCCACAATATTTCTCACACTTTCTACTCCGCTGAAATGACCGAATAACCTATCTTTTCCTTTTTCTTTTGCCCAGCGGCCATTGCCATCCATAATAATAGCAATATGCCTGGGTAATTTTTCAGCAATTAATTTTTCTTTAGTGCTCATTTTGTTTAAAAAAAACTAAGTCAGGCTTTTTCCGCCTGACCATGACAAAAGTAAGAAAATAGTTTATTGGTTTATAGTTAATTGGATAATAAGTTAATTTGAATTTGTTGAAACAGAATGAGAAAATTTAGAAGAGTTGTAATTAATCTAAAAAATCGTAAAAATTAGCGCGCCGAAGGACAACGGTAAGAAGTAAGATTAAATGAAATACCCACTTCCGCTATAGCGTATTGGTCTTTTTGCTTGCTAAATCCGCGTTGGCGTCCTTCTACACCAATAGGCACACCTGTTTCATAAGAGCGATCCTGCATAAGTACCGCCAGTGATTTAGAAGCTGCAGGAAATTTATCGGCACCGATAAAAGTGGTACTTACATCGTCAATATAATCAGTAGTAGTGAAACGATGAGCAATTTCAAAGGAAACATTTATTTTATTTGAGACAGCATACTTTATTCCAAAACCAATTGGAAAACAAAGCGCCATGGATCCATACGCCTTTCTACCCTGGTAAAACGTTTCCCCTTCCGTATTTAAAGGCCGTAAATAAACTTTTTGATTATTGTAATAAGCATACGGGTCATAACTAAAGATACCTACTCCCAAAGTTGCATAAGGTGTAAATGCATGATTGGGATCCGTTGGAATAAATTTGAAAAAATTAAAATCACCGGTTACTGCAAGTTCAAAAATATTAGTATTAAAACTTAAGTTCCTTCTCCGCTGAAATTCATTTTTGCTGTACTTATCACTATACCCAAGTTGGGCGAAATGGCCGGAAAGTCGCACTGCCACGTAATTCCCAAATTGTCTGCGAAAAAATGCGCCTAAAGCAATCTTTGGCCGGTTGATAGCTGCACGGTTATTAAGATCTCCAAAATAATGTGCTACTCCACCAGTGATTCCAAATTCCGCTTCCTGCACATATTCATATTGCTCCATTTGGGCATTGGACTTTACTGAAAATAAGAAGAGTATAATAACGGGAATGATCTTTTTCATAATGGGTGTTGCAAAAATAACAGAATGTAATTAGAACGAAGAAAAGGTGTTTAAATTATTTTGGAAAGCCAAAATTAAAATTAATTTCTTTTATCCAAACCCCACGATAATTTATTTCTGAGCGTTTGCAGGAAATTATTTTCGTTCAATCTTACCAGGTTCATGCTGAAAGCTTCTTTTCTGATTGCAAGTAAAACATCTTTACTGGCTATTTCACGGCGGCTGTCCAGCGTGCACAAAAATCCATCTGTACGGCCTTCCACTTCAAATGAAATTACTGAATCATCAGGAATTACCAGTGGCCTTATATTTAGATTGTGCGGTGAAACAGGTGTTATTACAAAACTGGCTGAATCCGGAAAGACCACAGGTCCATTACAACTTAATGAATATCCCGTAGATCCGGTAGGCGTAGCCACAATTAATCCATCTGCCCAATAAGTGTTTAAAAATTCACCGTTTAGATACGTATGAATTTTAATCATGGGCGAAGTGTCCTTCTTATGAATGGTAAATTCATTTAGAGCATAAGCAAGTCCCTCAAACAAAGGCATATTAGCATCAAGATGTACAAGAGATCTTTTATCAATCATAAAAGAACGTTTCACCAAAGACTCAATGGCTGTGTGAATTTCGTCTTTACCAATACTTGCTAAAAAACCAAGTCGGCCATAATTAATTCCCAATACCGGAATTCCTTTATCGCCGACAAAAGTAACCGCATCAAGCAAAGTACCATCGCCGCCAAGACTTATAATAAAATCGATTTCTTCCAGGTCGCCCGATTTATTGAAGGTGGAATATTTATCAGTAATATCAATTGAGGAATAAAATTGGTTAAAAAAATCCTGGTAAATAACCGGTTCTATTTTATAATGGGAAAACTCTGCCATCAATAATTTTAAGCCTTCAAGTTGCTCAGATTCTAAACCGCGGCTATAAATGGCTATTCGCATAATTGATCTTGAAAATTATTATCTCATAATAAAGATAATATTAATGTTGTAAAAATAATCCCTTTTGATTTAATCACTTAAAACTTAAAGGTGTAAGGTTGCCAACTTTGGAAAAAACTTTTGTAAATGTAGAAATGAGGCTTTTAAGGTTGGCAATCTTTGTGACACTTACCTACAAATTCATTATCAACCGCTTACCGGATGCTTTTTGTTGAACCTCAGTGAAAAGGATTTTGAATTGAACCCTAAAGAAGCTTTCCTTTCTTTTAATGACATTTATTCAATTGTTTTAACCGGTTCAATCGCTTAGGTCAACTATATCAGAACGGGTCATTCCATATTCCATATGATTCTTTTAGCTTGCTCCTTCAGGAAAAATTATAGTGATAAATGAAATGCGCTTTATTTAATTCTTTCAAGTTTTTTTACTTATCATTT